>JBDSSX010000386.1:0-2036 GCA_039928555.1 Nitrosospira sp.
TAAGACACCCCAATTGCATTCCCACCACCAGTATGACGGGAAAACCTAGAGCCCTCGCCATGTCGGCACTGTCCTGATGCTCGTTGAGCGGCACGAGAAAGCCGCCAGCGCCTTCAACAATTACCAAACTGGCTATTTTTTGCAATTCGACGCATGCCCTGCAAATGATTGCCACGTCGATATTGATGCCCGATTGTCTCGCCGCGATATGCGGGGCAATCGGTGAGACCAACGCATACGGATTTACTTGCTCGCGTGGGGCGGCAACGGTACTTGCCGCTGTGAGCAATTCCACGTCCATGTATTTACCGTTCTCGCTCCCCGCCGCCACCGGCTTCATGCCCACGGCAGTCCTGCCGCGCGCGCCAAAAGCATGCAGCAAGGCGCAACTGACCAAGGTCTTGCCCACACCCGTGCCGGTGCCGGTGATGAAATAACCTTTCGCCATTTTTTTTCGGTTAGCGAATGAGCTTACTTGAAATTCGAATTTATAAAAGTGGTCATAAAAATCATTTTGTCATATAAGGCCGAGTTGCCGTCTGAGTTCGGGTGTGACGATTGGCGTTCGCGGCTGTGGCTTCCAGGCGTGGCCGTAAACCACTTCAAAGGTCGCCGGGAGTTTTCCTTCGATTCGCAGCATCTCATAGTGGTTTATTGCTTTTTGCCATGCGGTTTTTCCGGTTAAACCACGCGGCCTGCCCTGGGTAACATTATGCGCACCGATAGCCTTAAGATCCCGCATCACACTGGTTACGTCCTCATAGGTCAGCGTGATGTATTCCATATCCATGACCGGCGTGGCGAAGCCGTTATGCACCAGCATGTCGCCAATGTCGTGCATATCTGTAAAGCGATTGACGTGGCTGAAACTGTCCGCGCCACGGAAGGCCTGACGCAATTCCTTCAGAGTATCCGGCCCGAATGTGCTGAACATGAACAGACCGCCGGTTTGCAGCACCCGGTGAATCCCGGCGAGTGTGTGGGTGAGGTCATTGCACCATTGCAGCGTCAGATTTGACCACACCAGACCGGCACACGCGTCTTTCAACGGCATCTGCTCCATGTCGCCACACACGTAGCTTGTCTGATTCCCGCGAACCGGCAATAACTGTTTCCACCAGGGAACCAATGGACGCGCCTGGAAATGCATTGCCGCCGCAATATCGACCGCCAGTATTCTGGCGGCGGGGTAGCGCATGTGCAATTTACGCGAACCATGACCGGTGCCACTGCCAGCATCGACAATTACATCAGGCGTGTATTTAATATAATCAAGGCGCGACAGCATCCGGTCGCCCACTTCACGCTGCAGGACCGCCGCCCGATCATAACTCGCCGCTGCCCGCTCGAAGGAACTACGCACCTGACGTTTATCGATGGTATGGTCGTAATTCATTTAACCTAAATCCGGTAGTTGGACGGGGTGGAGTGTGGGTTTTTGGGGTGCGGGGCAAGGCGCAACGACGCGGAATGCGACCGCGTAGGGCGGAGCAGTACCTTCCGCAGGAAGGTGCGATGCGGGCGCCCCCTTGTGTATTGAACACGATAGCGGCATCCCCTGTGCTGCGCGGGGCCCCTCGGGCGACGCTTCGGGGCGCCGTTCCATTCCAAGGAGTTGCAACGCAGCCATGTGCCGCAAAAACTGTGCAATTCACCCCGTAGCGCCCTCACCAGGAAGGTGAGCGTCAAATAATATGAAATATTGTTATTGGTCATCACACTGATCTATTAAATGAGCGGTCAACTACCGGATTTAGGTTAATGTTCTTCGCATTCCCATTCAGGCGGCCGAACACTTTTTGCACTTTTCACAAACCACGGAACATGCTGCGCAAATAAACATTGGCGCCGATAGCTGAGACACTTTAAACATAATAAGATTGACAAAGTGCCAGGCAGTTGGTAGTCTATCCCTTGGTAGCCGAGCTTACGTACAGCGCGTCTCGCGTAGTCAATTCAGATTCTCAGCAGCTTCCGCAGAAAATAAACAGCATTACGGCAATGATATCTACTCTCGGTTTATTGGCTGCCTGTGC
>JBDSSX010000387.1:0-15959 GCA_039928555.1 Nitrosospira sp.
GAGACGATCAATAGCGCCGACCACAATAGCATATGCGCAACCGCCGGAATCACTGGTGATATCAGCCATATGGCCACTCCCAGCAATAATACGCCAAAAAATTGTTTGACTGACTCCATCCAGGGCCCCGCTTTGGGCAACAGCACCCCAGCGGATGCGCCCAGCAGCAACAGCGGCACACCCATACCCAAGGCCATGACGAATAACGCCGATCCACCCAGCACCACGTCCCGGGTCTGACTGATGTAAAGCAGCGCGCCGGCCAACGGGGCGGCCACACACGGTCCGACAATTAATGCGGACAGCGCTCCCATACCAAATACACCCGTCAGTTGCCCCCCCTTTAAATGCCCAGCTTCCGCAGAGAGTTTGCTTTGAAGCGAGGTAGGTAATTGCAATTCGTAGAAACCAAACATGGAAAAAGCCAGTGTTATAAAGACCAGCGCAAAGGTGCCCAGTACCCACGCATTTTGCAAAGCCGCTGACAACATCGCACCGGAAAGTCCGGCTGCGACACCTGCGGCAGCATAAGTGATCGCCATCCCCATGACATAGGCTAGCGATAAGATGAATCCGCGGGTCTTGGTAATGTGCTCGCCCCGCTTGGCGATAATGCCCGACAGAATGGGGAACATCGGAAAGACGCAAGGCGTGAATGACAGAAGCAGGCCGATGCCGAAGAAACCGGTCAGAATCAGCCAGAAGTTGCCGCTCTCAAACATTCGCTCTATTTTGAGAGATTCGGTCTCAATCGCGGGAGATCGATCCGGGGACGCAAACAGTTCCGCAGCGGCGTCAGGTTTTGCAACCGAAAAAGGGGCTGCCGCCACCGCCTCATTGCTTACCGCGCTGGCGACGGCTCCTACCGCCGCCTTTGCGACAGGGAGCGTCAGTTCGATTACTTTATTGATAGGTGCATAACAGACACCTATAGGTTCATTACAACCCTGATAAGTAGCGACAAGGGTCAATTTGTTTGTTGAGGCTGCACCCCGCTTTAACGAAATTACCGCTTCGAACGGCTTATGAAAAACCTCCACCTGGCCGAAAGTCAAATCGCTTTTTACGGCCCCCTGAGGCAGCGAGATTTTCTCGATTGAGGTTTCAGTATTTTGCGGTTTGAACGCAACCTTATCCCGATAAAGATAATAGTTTTTTGCCGGCTCGAATTGTGCCACCAGCGTATTCTCGTCGCGCACCCTGACCGTCAGCTTGAAAGCCTGATCCGGCGGCAATAATTCCTGTTCGTCCTGATCAAAATTTGCGCCGAGTTGCTTCAATCCCGAAAGAAAGCCGACCGACGTCCTCTCCTCAGCGAAGGCGTTTATATTGAAAAAACAGAGCAATAGCAGGATATATGGGTTCAGGTGCACGGGTAACCTGGCGGCGTTCATTTTTTGTCTGCGACCAACGTTTCGTCGGCCATCCACTTCAAATAAGCGGGCAAACCATTCGTTACTGGGACAGCAATGATTTTGGGTAGTTCGTAAGGATGCATCGACATTATCAACTGCTCTAGCCGAGCGTAATGCTGCGCCAGGGTTTTAATGAGAACTGGCACCTCGCTGGCGGTTTCGTTTTTTCCCTGCCAGTGGTACACGGAAGTACAGTCTGCCATCACATTAACACAAGCTGCCAATCGCTCCTCTATCAGCTTGTGAGCCAGCGCCATGGCCCTTTCTTTATCGGGAAAACTGGTAATAATGAGTATGAATTCCATGACAGCGGGAGATTTTACTCGCAATATTTGTTAAATCTAAATCCGGCAGTTGGGCGGACTCATCTAAAAGATGAGGGTCAAATAGCACAAAAACATTATTAATCATATCGATAACCTAATAAACGAGCAGCCAACTGCTGAATTTAGCTTAAATTATTCCATCAGGATCAATCGGCAGACGGAATTTTACCTACTTTCCGCAGCCATTGCTGCGCCGCTCGCAATACATCCGGCCACCGTGGGATAGCGCAGGTTTACATGCAACTCATGCTTTATACGGGTATTCGCGAGCCGCCGCGATTCTCGCATGAACGATAACATGCCGGGGGATATACAGCCTTCGGCTTGGGCGCGGGCAATACGCGGCGGTCTCGGCAGATCAAATCGATCCGCTATCAAATCAAAATATTCACCCATTTTCAGGTTCGAATCATCGCAGGCATGGTAAATTCTGCCGGGTTTCGCGTAGCGCAAGGCGGCAAGAATAATGCGGGCAAGATCGTCAGCATGGATGTGGTTGGTATAGCTATCCTCTTCCGGCAATAGCGCCGGGGAAGCGTCGCGCAGACGGCCGAGCGGGAGACGGTTCGATGCGTAAATGCCGGGTACCCGCAAGATCGAGACACTCGCATGATTGCGCAGACCCCAGTTTCGCACCTGCCTCTCCGCATCAACGCGACGCAATGCACGTCCGGTTTGAGGATTGATCAGGCGAGTCTCATCCACCCAGGCTCCATTGCAATCGCCATACACCCCGCTGGTGCTGATGTAAATAAGCCGTTGTGGTAACATTGCCCCCTTTCTCTTTGGCCGCTTTGTCAATGCCGCCAGGAGATTCGCGGTGCGGGTATCTCGTTCGCCATGATCAGGCGGGGGCGCCAGATGCAGTACCGCATGCGCCATTCCCGCAAGCTTTCCAAGGCTGCCGGGTATGTCGAGATCTCCGAACACGGGTGTAATGCCTTGCAACCGCAACGCGGCACGATTCTCCGGTTTCCGGCAAAGGCCCAGCAGCCGGTACTGCGCCTGCAACAGGGGTGCCGCGCGCAAGGCAATATCGCCGCAACCAACAATTAAAAGTGTTCGTTTCATAGTATTTATTTTATTTACTGCCAGTAATTTTTATCTTTTTTGACTCACTCGTAACCGAATGTCGCATCAGATAACCATCAAGCCCAGCGGACACGTTTTATCTGCCCAGCCCGGCGAAACAGTGCTACAAGCCGCGCTACGCGAAGGGTTCCCGCTCCCCTACGGTTGCCGCAACGGGGCCTGCGGCACTTGCAAGGGCAAAATCATACAGGGAACAGTCGATTTCGGCAGCCATAACGAAGACACACTGACGGAAATAGAGAAACGGGCGGGCATGGCATTGTTTTGCTGCGCCTTGCCGTTGTCGGAACTGGTAATCGAGTGCCGCGAAATCGGTGCAATCAAGGATATTAAAGTCAAAACGCTGCCGTGCCGCGTACACAAGCTGGAACGCGTCGCGCCTAACGTAATGATTATTTCCCTCAAGCTTCCCACCAATGAGCGATTGCAGTTTCTCGCCGGGCAATATATCGATATTTTCATGAAAAATGGCAAACGCCGGAGTTTTTCGCTGGCTAACGCGCCTCATGATGATGAATTGCTGCAGTTACATGTACGCAACTACTTCGGCGGCACGTTCGCCGAACATGTGTTCACACACATGAAGGAGCGGGATATCCTGCGTTTTGAAGGACCGCTCGGCACATTCTTTCTGCGCGAAGATTCGGATAAACCGATTATATTCGTGGCCAGCGGTACTGGCTTCGCACCGGTTAAAAGCATACTTGAACACGCCTTCTACGTGCGAAATCTGCGTGGCAGCGAACGGCAAATGGTACTTTACTGGGGCAATCGGACAAAAGCCGATCTGTATATGGCGAATCTGGCGGGAAGCTGGCAGCAGGAGCACGACAATTTCACTTTTATCCCGGTGCTATCGGAAGCACTGCCGGCGGATAACTGGCACGGAAGAACCGGCCTGGTGCATCAAGCCGTATTGCAAGACTTTGAGGATCTCGCCGGATATCAAGTATACGCCTGCGGCGCGCCGGCAATGGTCGAAGCCGCCCATCAAGATTTCACCAGACTGCGCGGCCTGCCGGAAGATGAATTTTTTTCCGATGCGTTTACCGCTTCCACTGCTTCGACAGGCGCACCAGGATCCTAAGTTTTCAGCTCGCTCGCATTGACAGTTCAGGCCGGGCAATTCCGCTGGACTTATCCCATACGCTCCAGCTGCTTCAACGCAAGTTCCAGTCCTTTACTGTAGTGATCCTTTGCCGGTTCTGGTCTGCCAATCTTCTCATTTAATTGCGCCAGCACGAGATGGGTTGGATGGCTGGGTTCCACCGACAAGCTCGCTTCCAGATAATTCTGGGCTTTGCCCCACAGTTCGCAATGGACGCAAAGTTTGCCGAGAGCAAACAGCAAACACGCATCATTAGGATGAGACTTAAGCCATGCCTCGGCACGCTCAATTTGCCTGATTGCATCGGTTCCCGGACATTCCGCATACAGCCCGGCCAATTCGGAATCCCACTGTCTATCCAGACTTTGCTCGATAATCTGATGAGCGGTTACACAGTCGCCTATCGCCGCACACGCACGGGCCGCGGCAGCGGCCAATTTGCTGTCCTTCTTATCCACCGAAGATATCGTTTGCCAGTATTCTTTCAATGCGTGCGGATTCAGTATTCTGCTTTTGAGATTTTCCACATGGGCGCTGCACCGTAATTGCTGTATCAGCGTCTTATCGAAGGCATTGCGCTGTTCCAGTTGCCCGAGCAAATCCAGTACCGCATCCCAGTTTTTCGACCCTTGCTGCGCCTTCAATTCCAGCCGTAGTGCGGCAGTGTGCTGACGCGCGCCCGTGGCACGCAGGGATTGCAGTATTTTCAGCGCTTCTCCCGGCCGGCGTTCATCCAGCAGTAGTTCGGCTTGCGTCATAAGGCGCAGCACTACTTCTTCCGGCGCAATATTTTCCGCGATAGCAATAAACTCATCACGCTGAGAATACTTTCTTAGTTCATGCGCGGAACGCGCGGCGACCATGGCATTGATCGCACCAGCCATGGGCGACTCTCGCAGCTCCAGCGCGGCAGCGGACGCTTTCTCCGCCTTGGCGTAACGGCCCTCAAGGAAAGCCTTGAGACCCTCCAGCAGCATCCCTCGTGCTTTTTCGCGGCGCCGGTGCAAGCGAAACTTGCTTACCTCGGTGGGCAGCCGCAGAGTAATGACAGCCAGCCGCATTACAAAATAGGCAATAAAAACCAGCACCACCAGCAATACTGCCAACAGATTGAGCGATAGTTCGACGCGATAAGGTTGCGCCACCACCAGCACATAACCGCTGTTATATCGGGTCGCGAGCGTTACCGCTACTGCCACGGCAAACAACGCCAGTAACCAGAGCACCCACTTCATCTACTTCCTCGTTCGTGCGCGAGACGGTAATTACGCACCGCATCAAGGCTCGCGGAAATACGAGGTAACTCGATGCCAACTTCGCTGTCCTGCAATTCATGCAATGCTCCCAGCATATTGATGGCCGCTTCCGATTTATTGTTATAATACCGGTTGATCCAGTCCAGGGCGGTGTTGATATCAACCTTGAAACTGGCTCCATCGCGAGCAAGCAGCGCATGCCGGGCAGATAACAAGCGCAATTTTAAATTCTCACGCAAGAAATAGGCTTGGGAGGGCGATAACAGCGCGACATCCGGCTTATCCATGCGCTGGATACGCACCAACCGCTTTACGTCCTCCCATGCCTCACGCAGGAACTTGAGCCATACAGTTTCCGCTGCCGGAGCTTGGCTTGGGGAAGAGGTCGTTTCCGGCGGACGGAGTTCCATCGCCAATGGCAGCGTATCGGATGCGGTAGCGAGATTGTCCAGACGCAGGCTGATTCCCACAGTATCGACATATGGCGCCCCTTTCAGGAGATCCATATCCTTTGCCAGGATCTTACGTAAAGGGGATAGTTGCGGGCGGTCAATACGTTGCAACCGCGTATCGGCCTCTTGCATCGCGATCAGAGCAGCCTTGACATTACTTGCCAGCTGCAGTTGCTGACTGGCGATAAGCAGCAGTTGCTCCACTTCCTCCAGCGTTACTTCATCGCGATTACGCGTAAGCTCCTGGTACAGCGCCTCCAGGGCAAGTTGCTGGCTCTGCGATTCAGCCAGCTTAGCCTCGAGCAGACTGAGTTTTGTTTCCGCACGGTGCCCTGCCTCAGTCGCCTCGGTTGCGAGATTGCGCGACTCTTTACCGGAGGTATCCACTTCAGCCAGGCGTTTTGCCAACTCAAGTTGCAAGCCTGCAATCTGATCACGGGTGTCGTACCACTGCCACGCCACAATGAGGGTAAAAATCAGGATAAAAATCAAAACGGGATTGATGCGCTTAGGTAATCCACCAAGCATTCCCTTAGACAATCTCTTGCGCAGCCCCGGCGGTTTATCGGTATTGTCCTGTTGGATTTCCGCGCTCATGATTTTCTTGAAACGCAATCGTCGCCGCTGGCTTCCGGTTGGAAATAATTTAACAGGCCTTGCAGTAAACCTTCATCTCCAGCAGCGGTCAGAATCACTTGAGTAAGCCCGAGTTTCCTTGCGGTTTCGGTTATGCGCTCATGAGATACGAACAACGGCGTTTTCTTGAGCCATATTTGACCGGACTCGCCAACCATATCGAATAAATTACGTAATCCTTCACTACTGGTTATAGTAATTGCGTTTAGCTCGCTTCTCGCCCAAGCGTGCAGTAGCGAGGTAGCATCGGTAACAGGCTTGATGCGGCGGTAGCATTCCGCATATTCAAGCGCGGCACCCCGTCTCAGCAGGCTATCCCCCAGCAACTCGCGTCCACTGTCTCCGCGAAAGATGACGACGCGTTTGCCTTGGACCTGGTGCAATTCGGTCATTTCGAGTAACGCTTCGCTATCAAAACGTAAGGCTGGCGCGATCACCTCATTGACGCCAAAATTTCCTAGCGCCCTGGTGGTTCCCTGGCCAACCGCCGCGACTTTCAAGGTTGGCGGCAATGACCGTTTCACCTGGATCAGACTCATCGCCTTGCTGACCGCGTTGGGACTGATAAAAATTGCCAGATCGAATTCATCGAGGCGCGCAACCAGATTCAGTAATGGGCGCTGATCCCCTATGTCGAGAATTTCAAACACAGGAAACAAAACCGGGTTGCCACCCGCTACACCAATCCCGGCAGCAAGGCCACCCGCCTGGTGCGCCGGACGCGTGACCAGGATACTGATCCCGGTCAGCGGCTTACTCACGGATGGCTCACGGGTGCAACCAGGGTCGATTCCAGCGCCGCGAGAATTTCTGCCGCTCCTTGCTCCTTCAGATTCTGCGCCAGCTGTGCACCCATACCCGTGCCCGTTTCAGGCTTGCCGCTTAATTCATTACTTATCATGCGGGTTCCATCGGGGCTCGCGACAAACCCGCGCAGCCGCAATACTCCAGCGGTGATTTCCGCAAAACCACCCAGCGGCACCTGACAGCTTCCACCCAACGCCCGGCTCATGGCGCGTTCAGCCTCCACACACTGAGCGGTTTCAGGATGATGTAATGGCTGCATAAGCTTGATCAAGTCCGCTCGATCAGCCCGGCATTCAATTCCTAACGCTCCCTGGCCCACCGCCGGTAAACTTAGTTCAGGACTCAATAGTGCGGTAATGCGATCGGCCAGCCCCAGTCGTTTTAGTCCCGCCGCGGCGAGAATAATCGCCGCAAACTGTTCCTCATCCAGCTTGCGCAACCGGGTCTGAACGTTGCCACGCAGGGGCTGTACTTGCAAATGCGGAAAGTGCGCGCGCAACTGGCTCTCACGCCGCAAGCTGGAAGTTCCCACCACGCCGCCAGCCGGGAGCTCGGAGAGGCTGGCATATTGATTGGAAATAAAGGCGTCGCGCGGGTCTTCGCGTTCGGCGATGGCCGCCAGCACAAATCCTTCCGGCATATTCATCGGTACGTCCTTCATCGAATGCACCGCGATATCCGCGCGGTTATTCTCCAGCGCCTGTTCCAGTTCCTTAATGAACAATCCTTTGCCGCCGATCTTGGAGAGGGATATATCAAGTATCTGGTCGCCACGAGTAGTCATCCCGAATATGTTGAACTCGGTTTGTGGGTATAATTTCGACAGCCGTTCCCGGATGAAATTTGCCTGCCACAAGGCAAGCACACTTTCCCGTGTAGCGATAACGATTTTTGCGGGGTTGGATGAATTGGGCATTATTATTACAGTGAGTAAATTACGGGATCATTTCCAATGTTCATTTTAGCATGCCAGCCGCCAGCCTGGATTGAAGTGCTCGGAGCATCCGCTCGCCTGAGGATTGCAGGGGGGATTGCGTTATGAAGACTCTTACTTCCCAAAATCAGACCGATGAGAAAGACAGACCGGTAAAGGATGATCCCTTGCGCGAGGACATCCGCCTTCTGGGACGCATGCTGGGCGATACATTGCGTGAGCAGGAAGGTGAGCCTACTTTCGATCTGGTCGAGAATATTCGCCAGACCGCGATTCGCTTTCGCCGCGAACAGGATCCAAAGGCGCGGCAGGAACTGGACATGATACTCAATCAGTTGAGCAACAAGGCTACCGTGGCAGTGGTGCGCGCATTCAGCCATTTCTCGCAACTTTCCAACATTGCCGAAGACATGCATCACAATCGCCGCCGCCGTACTCATCTTCGAGCGGGATCACCGCCTCAGGCGGGCAGCGTGGCGCTGGCGCTTGATCGAGTCTTCTCCAGCGGAACCGATGGCGCCGCATTAACCGGATTCTTCGCCAAAGCGGTGGTTTCACCGGTTTTGACCGCCCATCCCACCGAAGTACAACGCAGAAGCATACTTGATTGTCAGTTGACCATTGCGCACCTGCTGAATGAACGTGATCGCATGCAGCTTACGCCCGACGAGTTACGCAGCAACGAAGAGGGGTTGCGCTGCGCCATTCAGATATTATGGCAAACTCGCATGCTGCGTCCGGAACGCCTGTCAGTGTATGACGAAATCAAGAATGGCCTGGCTTATTACCGGTATACGTTTCTTACCGAGGTACCGCGTCTTTACGCGGAAATTGAAGACTTGCTTGAACGCCGGATGGGCGCGAGTGCACCGCATATTCCGCCGTTTTTACGCATCGGCAGCTGGATAGGAAGCGACCGCGACGGCAATCCCTTCGTTACGCATGAGGTAATGCTGCATGCGGCTGAGCGTCAATCGGCGCTGGCACTGGATTATTACATGGGTGAAGTGCATCTGATTGGCCGCCGGTTAAGCCTGACAGAGCGCCTGGTAGGTGTGGACGACGAGCTGGCGGCATTGTCCGAGGCATCTCCAGACCGCGCTCCCAGCCGTGTCGATGAGCCCTATCGGCGTGCATTAATCGGTATTTATGCGCGTCTTGCCGCTACCAGCCAGGAACTTGGTCACGTCATCAGGCAAAGGCGGCCCGTCGGTCCCGCCGCACCTTACGTGGAAAGCACAGATTTTGTTCATGATCTCGATATCGTCATTCGCTCGCTCAAGCGGCACAAGTCGGACTTATTGGCGCGTGGAGATTTGCGTCATCTGCGACGCGCGGCGGAAGTCTTCGGCTTTCATCTCGCACCGCTGGACATGCGCCAGCACAGCAATGTGCATGAGCAGGTGGTGGCGGAATTGTTCGAGTACGGCGCACATCGTAAAGGTTATTCCGGGTTGACCGAGGCGGAACGCATGCAGTGGCTGCTGAGCGAGATCAGCAGTCCTCGTCCCCTGCGTTCGCCTTACCTGGATTATTCCGAGCTCATCCAGAGCGAACTATGCATACTGCAAGCGGCGGCGGAAATTCAACGACGCTTCGGCCGTGCCGCGCTGCCAAATTACATCATTTCTAAAAACGACAGTATTTCCGACATACTTGAGGTCGCATTGCTGCTGAAGGAGGTTGGGCTGTTGCAAGCCGGGGAAACACCGCATCTGCATGTCAATATCATTCCATTGTTCGAGACCATCGCGGACTTGCGCGGCTGCAGCCTTGTCATGGACGAGCTGTTCTCGTTGCCCTATTATCGCAAGCTCCTGGATTCGCGCGGCAATGTTCAGGAGGTGATGCTGGGTTATTCCGATAGCAACAAGGATGGCGGCTTTCTTGCCGCCAACTGGGAACTCTACAAAGCCGAAACCGAACTGACCAAAGTATTCGCCAAGCATAAGGTTGAATTGCGCCTGTTTCATGGGCGCGGCGGCACGGTCGGACGTGGCGGGGGTCCGAGCTATCAAGCGATACTGGCTCAGCCTCCGGGTAGCGTCAACGGTCAGATACGCATCACCGAGCAGGGGGAAGTCATTGGCAGTAAATACGCTGACCCGGAAATCGGGCGGCGTAATCTCGAAACGTTGGTGGCCGCCACGGTCGAGGCCACGTTGTTAAGCCACGACCCCCTGGGTGAACGCGCTACGGAATATTACCTGATCATGGAGGTTCTGGCCCGCGATGCGTTCGCGGCTTATCGCAATCTGGTCTATGAAACTCCTGGCTTTAAACGCTATTTTCAAGAGTCCACGCCGATAAGGGAAATCGCTGGGCTTAATATTGGCAGCCGCCCGCCATCACGCAAGCAATCCGATCTTATAGAAGATTTACGCGCCATTCCCTGGGTTTTCAGCTGGAGCGTCAATCGTGCAATGATTCCTGGCTGGTACGGCTTTGGCACGGCTGTGGAAGCCTTTGTCCAGCGCGAAGACCAAGGCGGAAAAGGGCTGGAATTTCTACAGGAAATGCACCGCACGTGGCCTTTCATGCAAACGCTGCTTTCCAACATGGACATGGTACTGGCAAAAACAGATATGGGCATTGCCTCACGTTACGCCGAACTGGTTAGCGATATTGAGCTACGCGAAGAAATTTTCGGGCGCATCCAGGCAGAATGGGATCGCAGCGTAAAATGGTTATTCGCGGTAACGGGCCGCACAGAGTTGCTACAGGACAATCCTACTCTGGCTCGCAGTATTCGTAACCGCACCCCCTATATTGATCCGCTCAATCATCTGCAGGTGGAGCTGTTACGCCGTTATCGCTCGGGGGATGCCGCTGATACGGTGAAGCGCGCAATACAACTCACCATTAACGGTGTGGCTGCCGGGCTGAGAAACAGCGGATAACCCAATCACGGAAAGTTATGTGGTCGCGCGCATCAGCCGCGGCATTCTCAGGATAATTTGATAAGACTCCCGGTACGGTCATGGTAAAAAAACTTTACATTAAAACCTTTGGTTGCCAGATGAACGAGTACGACTCGGATAAAATGGCGGACGTGCTTCATGCTGCGCAGGGCATGGAGAAGACCGACAATCCCGCTGATGCCGATGTAATCCTGTTCAATACCTGCTCAGTGCGAGAGAAAGCCCAGGAAAAAGTATTTCACGATCTGGGGCGCATCAGGCATCTAAAAGAATCCAACCCCAATCTGCTCATCGGCGTGGGGGGTTGCGTCGCCAGCCAGGAAGGTGCGGAGATTGTAAGGCGCGCGCCTTACGTGGATTTGGTATTTGGCCCACAAACCCTGCACCGGTTGCCGCAGTTGATTTCAGCACGGCAAGTTTCCGGCCGTCCGCAGGTGGATATTTCCTTTCCCGAAATCGAAAAATTCGACCACTTGCCCCCCGCACGGTCCGAAGGTGTGACTGCCTTCGTTTCCATTATGGAAGGATGCAGCAAGTATTGCAGCTTTTGCGTGGTGCCTTATACGCGCGGTGAGGAAATTTCACGCCCTTTAAGCGATGTATTGGTGGAAATCGCGGGACTGGCGAGTCAGGGAATCAAGGAAGTGACGCTGCTGGGGCAGAACGTGAACGCATATCGAGGTGCAATGGAGCATGCGGAAGAAGGTGAAATTGCGGACTTGGCGCTGTTGCTTGAATATATCAGCGAAATTCCCGGTATCGAACGCATTCGTTACACGACGTCTCACCCCAGAGAAGTCACTGCGCGGCTGATTGACGCCTATATAAAATTGCCGAAGCTGGTTAGTCATTTGCATTTGCCGGTTCAGTCGGGTTCAGATCGGATATTGGTGGCAATGAAGCGTGGCTATACTACGCTGGAGTACAAGTCCATCATCCGCCGGCTCCGTGCCACTCGCCCTGATATCTCCGTTACATCCGATTTCATTATTGGCTTTCCCGGTGAAACCGAAGCCGATTTCCAAGCGACCATGGAACTGGTTGAAGGGGTAAATTTCGATGATTCCTTCAGTTTCATTTACAGCCCTCGTCCTGGCACGCCCGCCGCGGGATTGCCTGACGACACTCCTTACGAAATCAAGCTGGAGCGCCTGCAACGCTTGCAGGAAAAAATCGAACAGCAGGCGCAAGGCATCAGCCAACGCATGATCGGGTCGACGCAGCGCATTCTGGTGGAGGGCATATCCAGAAAAGATGCCAGCGAACTTTGCGGGCGCACTGACAATAACCGTATGGTTAATTTCCCCGGCGACCCGGCAAACATCGGTTATTTCATAGACATTCAAATTACCGCCGCACTATCCCATTCGTTGCGCGGTAGAATCATGAATGACTAGCGGCCTGCCGGACTTGAAGAATCGAAGCGAAAAAGTGACTGGGCAAGGACAGATTTTGATGATTTTGAAGGCCAATAGTTGTTCTATTGCCCGACAAAACGGCGAAATATGGACCGGCCCGATGCTTTTAACCCGGCTTTTGCAGCCGATTTCCTTTAAGTCCGGCGGGCTGCTGCCAGTACCAGGGAATTCCTGAATAAGCTCTCTATAGGGCGCGTTGCTGGCGAACTCGAGGACATATTCGGAGATTCCTTGTCTTCGTTTCTTGCAAAGTGTGCGTGTCACTGCGAGAATTAACCCCCTGCCATCGTTTTACCGAGCCTTTGAAACCCCAGCCTGTCGAAATTTCATTTTCTCCGATTGATAATCAGCGTCTGGCCAACCTGTGCGGAGCGCTTGACGAGAATCTCAAGCAGATCGAAACCGTACTTGATGTCATCATTGCACGGCGAGGAGAACATTTCAGTTTGCGTGGCAAATCGCCCCAGACCTTGCTCGCCGCGGAAGCGCTGCAAAATTTTTACGGTCAGGCGCAACATCATCTGAGTATCGAGCAAATTCAATTAGGCTTGATCGAGGTGATGAATCCTCGTCATTCAGTAAAGCATACCGCCGCCGGCACTCTGACGGAAGAACCAGCCGTGCCGGTGCTGATAACCCGGCGCAGCGATTTGCGCGGCCGAACGCCGCGTCAGGTGCAATATCTGCAACAAATCCAGAAGCATGACATCACGTTTGCCATTGGTCCGGCAGGTACCGGGAAAACTTATCTCGCTGTGGCAAGCGCGGTCGATGCGCTTGAACGCGACATGGTGGCACGCATTGTTCTGGTGCGCCCGGCAGTGGAAGCTGGCGAACGTTTGGGTTTTCTGCCGGGTGATCTGGTGCAGAAAGTGGACCCTTATTTGCGCCCGCTCTATGACGCGCTTTACGACCTGATGGGGTTTGATAAAACCAGCAAGCAGTTCGAGCGCAGCGCAATTGAGATTGCGCCGCTGGCTTTCATGCGTGGGCGCACATTGAATCAGTCGTTTATCATTCTTGATGAAGCGCAAAATACGACGCCGGAACAGATGAAGATGTTCCTGACGCGTATCGGTTTCGGCTCCAAGGCGGTGGTGACGGGTGATGTCACGCAGATTGATCTGGCCAAGCATCAGAAAAGCGGCCTGGTAGAGGCTAAACAGGTTCTGGGAAAAGTGCGCGGTATCTCTTTTACCCATTTTGGTGCTGAGGATGTGGTGCGTCATCCACTCGTACAAAGAATTGTCAACGCCTACGAGAAATATGAAAAACAGGAGTAGCGTTTCCAAGCTTTCCAAAGGCGTTACTCGCAAGGAAGCAAAGCTGAAATTGACAACACAATACGCAACTCGTGACAAGAGCGTTCCCGCCCGGCCGCAATTCCGCAAGTGGGTCAAAGCCGCGCTGATGCAAGATGCCGAGATTGTGCTGCGCATTGTGGATGAACCCGAGGGGCGCAGCCTCAACCGGGATTTTCGCGGCGGAGACTACGCTACCAACGTGCTGACCTTCGTATACAGTAATCTTCAGCCCCTGTCTGGCGATATCGTGCTGTGTGCTCCGGTGATAGCGAAAGAAGCTAGTCAGCAGGATAAAAGCCTGACGGCACATTACGCTCACCTCACCGTGCATGGCGTGTTGCATCTGCAGGGCTACGACCACGACAATGATGCCAGCGCAGTGGTAATGGAACAACTGGAAACCGAAATTGTGATGAGGCTGGGACATGACGGCCCTTACAAGGATACCAGCGGATAAACCGAAGAACTCTGATTCTGGGCGAGATGGCTTCTTTATTCATGCCGTCCCCAAGTTTACTTCTTACTTACCTACCGGCACATCAATATGGATGACCCTCCCAAACCAGGCTGGCTCGAACGCTTCAGTGCCCTGGTCCTGCGTGAACCAGGGGACCGGGAACAGTTGACGGCATTACTGCATTCCGCCTATGAGCGAAATCTGTTCGATTCTGATGCGCTGAGCATGATCGAAGGGGTAATACAAGTATCCGAAATGCAGGCGCGCGATATCATGATTCCGCGCTCACAAATGGAAGTGATCGACATTAGCGAACCCCCGGAAAAATTCATCCCCTCGATTATCGAGACCGCACACTCACGCTTTCCTGTCATCGAAAACGATAAAAATAATGTAATTGGAATCCTTTTGGCGAAAGATTTACTGCGCTATTACGCCGGCGAGGAAGGGTTCAACGTGCGTGAGATGCTGCGGCCGGTGGTATTTATTCCCGAATCCAAGCGGCTCAATGTATTACTCAAGGATTTTCGCAGTAGTCGTAATCACGTAGCCATCGTAGTGGATGAATACGGCGGCGTGGCGGGGCTGATAACCATCGAAGACGTGCTGGAGCAAATCGTCGGCGACATTGAGGATGAACACGATTTTGACGAGGTTGAAGACAACATCGTGCCGGACCCGAGCGGTCATTACCGTGTCAAAGCGGTGACTGAAATTGCGGATTTTAATGAAAGGCTTGGAGCAGAATTAAGTGATGTGGACTACGACACTATCGGCGGCCTGATACTGAACAAATTCGGCCGGCTTCCCAAACGGGGTGAATCGGTTGCCATCGGCACTTTCAAATTCCTCGTGCTGCGCGCCGACAGTCGCAGGTTGCATACGCTGCTGGTGGAGAAAAGTGAAGATGAGGTCCAGCCCGGTTGAGATTTCGGCCAACGTTCAGGGGATTCAGACTGTGAGTGACGCGTATTACTACCCCCCACACGCAGACCACGGGACGCCATCCGAGCCCCCGGTAGTGGAAGTGGTAATCGAGGTTCCACGAGGCAGTTTCCTTAAACGTGGCTCCGCGGGCAGCATTGATTTTATTTCACCCCTGCCATGTCCCTTCAACTACGGCTCCGTACCGAGTTACGTGGGCCTTGAGGGTGACCTCCTCGATGCAGTGGTGCTCGGCCCGCGCCTGCCGTATGGCACGCGGATACGAGTCAAGGCCTGGGGGGCTGTAATTTTGACAGACCGCGGCATGACGGACGACAAACTAATCTGTAGTGATCATTCTCCAGACCTGTTGCAACGCCAGCGGGTCATACAATTTTTCCATTTCTACGCGAAGTGCAAAGGGTTGTTGAATATCTGGCGAAGCCGGCCGGGACGCAACGCGTGCGAGGGGTGGTGCGACGCAATTCAAGCGCTCGCTCGCGCGCGGCCGCGAGACGGTACGTGGCAAGGGCCGCCGCTTGATTTCTGATGAAATCCGTTCCGTCTGCAAACAAGGCACAGCCGGAAGCAGAGGAATAGATTTTTGCCAAGGCTTGCCAAGCATGGCAGAATTGCGCCCCCTGTTAATTATGCTGAAGTAGCATTTCCCCATTATGCCTCTCCTCACTCTCGAAAAAGTTAGTCTCGCTTTCGGACATCACACATTGCTTGATCAGGTGGATTTACAGCTGGATTCCGGCGAGCGCATTGGCCTGATCGGTAGGAATGGCGGCGGTAAATCAAGCCTGCTGCGTATTCTGGCGGCCGAAAACCGGCCGGACGATGGCAAGATCTGGCGCGCACCCGCCTTGAGGCTGGCTTACGTGCCGCAGGAGCCGGAGCTGGATA
>JBDSSX010000388.1:0-6368 GCA_039928555.1 Nitrosospira sp.
GACATCGTGGGTCAAGTACACCTTCAGTTGAAGTTTACCTTGAGCATTCTGCGTTATTGAACCAGGACCCCAATAAATTTCCGGCGTAACCTCGGCTTGTTGGGTAAGAACAATTTCAGCAAAATCCGTTGTATAGGTCTTGGCTATTAATGTTTCTATAGTACGGATATCGAGCATATTGAGAAAAATAATGAAATGGTGGGATCAGACTCGATTGACGCATTGATTTCAAGTCTCTGAAAGACTGTGCCTGATCTGACCCATTGGTCCCCATTAATGCATTATATAAGGCTTTTTTCAGGTTCCCCGTTGCGGTTGGGTGGGCTTCCTGCTTACCCGGTATTTTTGATAGAGATCCAGTACCTTTGGCACATACAACCGGGTCTCCTGGAACGGCGGTATTTGATTGCCGTACTTGACAACGTTGTTCTCTCCCGCATTGTAAGCAGCCAGCGCCAGGCTTATATTGCCATTGAACATTTTCAGCAAGTCACTCAGATATCGGGTGCCGGCATGAAGATTCTGTACGGGATCGAAACGGTCGGTAGCGCCATATCGCTGTGCGGTTTCAGGCATTAGCTGCATCAGGCCCGCCGCGCCCTTTTTCGACATCGCCGTGGCATTGTAAGCCGATTCCGCAGAGACTACGGCATGTATCAGCGCGCTTTCCAGGGCGTAAATCCGGGCGATCTCTTCGATGATGGCGCCATATTGAACCTTGGCCGGCGTATCGGACCGCCTGTCGCGCGTACTGGCAATTGTTTTCTTGGCAGCGGCGTCGTTAGCCACCGCAAATGGAACGTAACGTTTATCCGTCGGTACATTGCTGAAATGTACAACGCCATTATCGTCGGTAAACCAGTAGATAGTCGCATTGGCCGGTTGTGCCAGACTGTATGTCAGCAAGGCCGTAAAGGTGAATGCAAGCGGCGAAAAAAGTTTCATGACTATGTCTGGCGAAGGAGTGTCTTCATTTCCCGTCTCTTTCCTGTTTTCGATCCCAAATTATACCCATGCTCGTGGCCGAGCATTAAATTAATAAGAAATCATTCCTCATGTTCTAACTAAATGGAAGCCCAATATATTTCCACTGAAAATCTAGGTTAGATTCTTGTATTACGACAGAAACTACCGTCCACTTAAGTAATCCGCAATCGCGATAAACTGCGCCACTGATAAATTCTCCGCCCGCTTCCCTGGGTCAATTTCCAGCGCTGTGTAGTCCTGTGGTTCAAGATATCCGTGCAACGTGTTGCGCAGGGTTTTGCGTCGTTGCGAAAATGCCGCGGAGACGATTCGGGCAAATAAATTTTCCTTGTTTACTTCAATCAATGGCTGTCTGCGCGGAATCATGCGCACAACCGCCGACTCTACTTTTGGCGCGGGGCGGAAACACTCCGGGGGGACGATGAAGAGTTGTTCCATTTCGAAGCGGCATTGCAGCATAACCGAAAGCCGTCCGTAATCCGCAGTGGAGGGTTGAGCCACCATGCGTGCCACCACCTCCTTTTGCAGCATGAAATGCATATCCCGGATACTGTCGGCGAACTGACTCAAGTGAAACAGGATCGGTGTCGAAATATTGTAGGGCAGGTTGCCCATCACCCGAAGATTATTTCCGAGCACGGAGAAGTTAAATTCCAGGGCGTCGGCTGAATGTATTGTCAGGCGCCCTTCCGAAAATTCCCGGTGCAACCGTTCGACGATGTCACGATCGATTTCCACTACATGCAAATGATTAAGTGATTGTAGTAAAGGTCGTGTTAATGCTCCCAGCCCTGGTCCGATTTCCACCAGAAGGTCGTCTTTGTCTGGATGGACGGCGAAAATAATGTCCGTTACGATTTGAGAATCGACCAGAAAATTCTGGCCAAAGCGCTTACGGGGAATATGATGCATGGATCTTATCCAGCAACTGACGTCGCAGGAATCCGGTTTGTTATTTGCGGTGAAGCACCAATTTTACTTGAAAATCTATTTCCGATTGCTGGCCAGCATCACCGCCATCTCAATCGCTGCCAGCAAACTGCCTGGATCGGCTCGGCCGGTTGCGGCCAGATCCAGGGCGGTGCCATGATCCACTGATGTACGGATAATAGGTAACCCCAGGGTAACGTTTACTCCCGTGCCAAAGCTGGCATGTTTCAAGACCGGCAGTCCCTGATCGTGATACATGGCGAATACGCAATCGTAATTCTTCAGGTGTGAAGGATTGAATAGTGTGTCGGCGGGCAGTGGACCAATTAAATTCATGCCTTCGTCACGCAATTTCTCCAGCGAAGGAATGATAATGTCTATTTCTTCCCTCCCAAGATAGCCTGATTCTCCCGCATGAGGATTTAATCCCGCAACGGCGATGCAAGGGCTTTCGATTGCAAAGCGTGTACTCAAGTCGTGGTGAATAATCCTGAGTTTCTGTTCCAGCGTCTCACGGGTGATAGCCGCCGCAACATCTTTCAGCGCTAAGTGGGTGGTGGCAAGCGTTACCCGCATACCACCGCCAACCAGCATCATGACTACCCGGCTGTTCGTGAGCTGAGCCAGGTATTCGGTGTGACCGGTGAAGGCGATACCGGCGTCGTTGATGATGCCTTTATGAACCGGTGCCGTTACCATCGCATTGAATTCGCCATTGCCGCATCCCTCCACGGCGCGTTCCAGGGTGTTTAAAACATAGCGGGCATTGGCGGGATTAAGCTCGCCGGGAACAGCGGATTCGGCCAGTGGTATATGCAGCACTTGCAAGCTGCCGGTCTTATGTTCAATCTCAACAACTGGGGAGTAGTCCGTTATTTCCAGCGGAAGCCGTAATAATCGTGCTCGCTCCCGCAGCAATTCACGGTCGGCGATGACAATCAGCCTGCATGGCAGATCTCGTTGAGCGATTTGCACGCACAAGTCAGGGCCGATTCCGGCCGGCTCACCAGCGGTGAGGATCAGATTTCGAGTAGTGGCAAATCCAGGCGGGGTCATGGTGCCGCCGAAAAAAAGTTGTTTCCTTCACCCTCGATATCGAATGAAGCTGATCGCAGTGTCTCGATACTAACCTTCCTCCAGCCGGTATTCGACGTAAGCCCGATCACGCAATCGTTGCACCCAATCCTGGAAAGCCGAGTCGGCTTTCCGCGCACGGATTGCCTGGCGCGCCGTTTGCCGTTGCCGTTCCTTGCTCATGTCCTGGGAACGGCGTTCAATCACCTGAATCAGGTGCCAGCCAAATGGAGACTGCACCGGTCCGCTGATTTCGCCGTCCTTAAGCGCGCTCATGGCGTGCTCGAACTCCGGTACGGTGTCGCCGGGCGAGACCCAGCCCAAATCGCCCCCTGATGCGGCACTGGCGTCTTCAGAGTGCAGCTTCGCCAGTGCGTCAAATTTTCCGCCATTGTCCAGACGCTCTTTCAACTCGGTTATGCGGCGCCGGGCATCGCCTTCAGATGTAAGCTCATTGATTTTTACAAGAATATGGCGAGCATGGGTCTGATCCACCATCGTTACGGCTTCGTTTTGATTGCGCCGGTCGACCAGCTTGAGGATATGAAAGCCGTTGGAAGTCTGGATTATCGAAGATAATTCGCCGGGTTTCATTGGGGTTATGTATTCGGCAAATCTCTTTGTTAGTTGGCCAGCGGGACGCCAGTCCAGCAAACCGCCTTGCGCGGCATCGGCGGCTTCGGAGAATTCGGCCGCAACCTTGGCAAACTCGGCACCATTCTTTAATTGAGCCAGGGCAGCCTCTGCCCGCTGCCGCATGGCCTCAATTTTTATAGCATCCGGCTGCTCCGGTAGCTGGATCAGAATGTGCGCAATCCGGTATTCGTAGTTACCATCCACCGAATTTTCCTGTGTATGCAGAAAATTGTCCACTTCTCCTTCAGTCACGCTTATCCGATTGTTTACCTCGCGTTCTTTCAATCGCACTAAAATAATTTCGTCACGAATTTCGTCGCGGAATCTGTTGAAGCTGATTCCATCCTGCTCGAGCGCGTTGTGAAATTCCGGCAATGACAATTTGTTTTCCTGGGCGATGCGGCGGATAGTCTGGTCGAGTTCGGTGTCGCTGACTGTCAACCCCGTTTCTTTTGCAAGTTGCAGTTGTACGCGATTGACAATGATGCGCTCCAGCATCTGCTTCTCCAGTACCGCCGGCGCAGGGGCCTGCATCCCCTGCTTCTGCAATTGCTTAACAGCGGTTCTAAGCATCTCATCCAGTTCGTGACGTGTAATTACATTCTCGTTCACAACCGCGACGATATGGTCTATGCTTTGAATTCCGCTGGGATGGGCGGGTTGTTGAGCGATAGCGATTCCGGCTGTAAGCATAGCCAGCAGAACAGGGGGACGTAACAAAAATTTCGTGCCCATGTAATAAGCGTATCAGAGATTGCAGAGTAAGGAAATCATGGCGATCCCGCGAGCCTTCGCAGTTACGATCCGGGCTATGGTCCCTCCACTGTGCCACTCCCCTGGCTGCCGGTCCTGGTGTATCCAGGGATGCTACGCTGCAATACCTGTAGCGGGTTTGATCCGATTTGCATCAGGCCATTCAACTCAAGTTGCAAAAAAGCTGCCGTGGTGGTTTTCTGAGTGGCAAGAGTCAGATGCTGGACTACGAACCGTAGCGACCAGCAGCAGGCATTATACTCGAGTCCCGCCAGCCCTTCCAGAATCTTCTGATCCTGTAAGGAGTAATTCAGCCGTGCCACAGTTTGCCATCGTTCGGACCACCGCCATTGTGACGACGCATCGACCTGGTGCAACACATCGCGGGTAAACCGGTAGCCAAAATTTACTACCCTGCCAGGTTCGGGGCGGTAGCTTAAGCCTGAACGCACCACGTCAGCCATAAGTCTGTTATGGTCAAATTGGACGCTGGTATCGCTGCTGATTGTTGGTGTGATAAACCCCGTAATTGCGGCAATAAAATCCGGTCTTCTGTTGATTGTCGAAGGTGCATCCAGAGTTATGCGACGATCGATAAAGCTTATCTGGTGACCAATGGCGAGCCGCAAACGCTCTTTGCCGGTATCCGCCTCTATCAGACGGGACGTAAGCGCGAAGGTCAGCTGATTTGCATCGTTGATACGGTCGCTGCCACTAAAGCGATTTTCGGTTAACATCTGGGCAAAACTGAAATCCGTCTTGGCGGAATCGAAGTTGGGTAGAGAATTCTGGTCACGGAACGGTACATAAACATAAAAAAGCCGTGGCTCAAGAGTCTGAGTGAATCGTTCTCCGCGCAGCTCTGTTTTGCGATCAAACATGACGCTGCTATCTACGCTGAACAGTGGCAGGGTGCGAGACGGATCCGTGTCTTGTGGCACGCCGGAGGATGAACCCGGGGACTCCAGGTTATACGTCGTGTGGTGGATACCAACCTTGGGCGTGATATAGCCAAATGCGCTGCGCATAGGGTAGCTGACGCTGGGAAAGAACGTGACGCGTTGGCCGCTTACCAGAGTAGGATGGGAAAAATTTGTCCAGCTGCTGACAAGATTGAAATCCAATCCGAGAACATCGGGTTTATTTGCATTAAGGGTAACCTGCGGTAGCCGCTTGTAAGGAGGCACAATCGAGTTCCGGGGATCCTGGATAGTCTGAAATTGCTGTACAAGTGTCGTGACATTCATTGTGCCGTTGTCTCCCAGATTACGATTGTATGCAACGAGCCCCTGCTGCAACAGATTGGTTCGGGAGGTCAGATTCATGGTATTACCGAGATCACGGAAGTAGGTGTCATCGGATACCCTGTTGTAGTCCAGGCGGCTGAGCCAATGTTTGCCGAAGGTCTGAGAATGTCCAAACGACACACGATAGCGGGTCTCTTTTGTGTCGAGGTCGTTTGGCAATACCTCGGCAATCAAGTTGCCATTTAAATTGGCTCCCAGATAGCGGAACTCGGTGTTCAACGCGACACCACGCTGCGACATCGCTCGCGTAGAGATAGTTGCGTCAACGTTGGGTGCGATGTTCCAGTAAAACGGAACAGTAAGTTCTATCCCAGTCCTGACATTGTAACCATACAGAGGAGCGAGAAGTCCGGTTTTGCGTTTCCCGCTGAATGAGAAATCCATCCAGGGTGTATACAGGATGGGGGTATCCTTGAATGTAAGTTTTACTTTCCGGGCAGTGCCCACCTTTTTCGCGTTGTCGATTTCGACGTCGTCCACTTGCAGAAACCAATCGTCATCTCCGGCCGGACATGTTGTATAAGTCGCCTGCCGGAGCCGGTATCGATCCTCGCCTTCAAATAGCAGCATATTGGCGTTGCCTCGGCTGCTTGCATCTTTTAAACGATAGTTGGGCTCACTCAATTGCCCGGTTTTATTCGCTAGATTGAACTTGAGTTGCGAACCCTCCAGTATGTCTCC
>JBDSSX010000389.1:0-5727 GCA_039928555.1 Nitrosospira sp.
GTGGGGCGAAAAGCCGGATGAAAGCGGGCAAACCCGTACCAGGCTTCATCAATGATAACTTTGATTCCCTTGGCGTGCGCCGCCTCAATGATAGGCGGCAAATCGTAACGCAGACCATCATAAGTACAACTGGTGAGTATGAGCGCCTGCGCATCCGGGTGTTCTTCAATGGCGTTGAATAAGGTCTGCTTTGGGACCGGTCCATAAACACTGAATTTCTTGTTGACCGAAGAGTCAAGATAAATCGGATGGGCACCGGATAACACCACACCATGATGTACGGACTTGTGGCAATTCCGATCCAGCAGCAGCTTCTCGCCGGGAGCGAGCAACGTCTGGAATATCACCTTGTTCGCGGTGGAGGTGCCGTTAGTGGCAAAAAAGGTGCGCCGCGCCCCGAATGCCTTCGCTGCAATCTTCTGCGCCTCCGCGATTACGCCTGTGGGTTCCATCAGCGAATCGAGCATCGGTACCGACACTGACAAGTCGGCACGGAAAATATGCTCGCCAATAAACTGGTAAAAATCACTGGCCCAGGGGCTGTCACGGAGCGAATCACCTGAGGAATGCCCGGGCGTGTGCCAGGCATCTTTTGCCATTAGCACATAACTTTTGAGCTGGTCATAAAACGGTGTGCGTGCTTTTTCCTGAAGCTGAGCATTGAGAATGCGGTACATCCCCCGATAATCACGCTCCTCACGGTAGAAGTAGCCGTCCACCGTTTCGGAAAAGAGCGCATCCACCACTTCATCCTCTTTTTCCTGTGCGATCAGGATATAGATATCCAATTCCGGACGAAATCGGGTGATTTTCTGTACCAGCGTCAATGCCGTCATTTGCAGGTTACGCGACCCCTTTTCACCGTTTTTCAGGGTATAGAGCGTATCGTCGACCACTACCGACTGAATGTCACCATCCTCCTCGATTGCCTGCAGTGCTTCGCGCGCGGTGGTAACACCGGCAAAAGTGATACCTAACGGGTTTTCCAGGGATTTTGCGGCCGCGTTCAGCCCCTTGATAAGTTCTTTTAATATCAGTTTCTCATCGTTGATGACGAGAATTCGGCTGATCGGTCTCTTCATGAAACACTACTTCCCATATAAAAATCGCTTTATGCGCTAAAACAAGGTTGATTGCAAGCCTAAGAAGAGATTTCAAGATAAGCCCCCTCAAACCGCATGGTTGTGACCGAGTGCAGTCAAGACTGAAACGGTCTATATTAAGAAACATGAAACCGTTCATTCGTGTTTTGCGTCATGGTGTGGTGGCGATGCTTCTTCTGCTGCCGGCTCTCGTTCTGGCTGCACCAGTGATGGTACTGAAAGTAAATGGTCCGATCGCACCGGCCAGCGCTGACTTTATCGAACGCGGTTTTCAACGTGCCGCCATCGAAAAGGCATTACTCGTCGTGCTGCAACTGGATACACCTGGTGGCCTCGATACCTCAATGCGGCAGATCGTACGCGACATTCTGGCTTCACCGGTGCCAGTGGCGGTTTTTGTGGCACCGGGCGGGGCGCGGGCAGCCAGTGCCGGGACCTATATCCTTTATGCCAGCCATATCGCCGCGATGGCCCCAGGCACCAATCTGGGCGCGGCCACACCAGTTCAGATCGGTGGTTTGCCGGAACCGCCCGAACCGTCAACCGCGCCCAAAACCAAGTCGAGGCCATCACCGGTTTCCCCCGCGGCACGTCCGGATGAGAGCCACGATGAGAATGCAAAAGATGACAGCGTGCCGGCGCAGGACAAGATGTCGCGCAAAATGATCCATGACGCCGCCGCATACATCCGTGGGCTTGCGCAGATGCGCGGGCGCAATGCGGAATGGGCGGAGCGGGCTGTGCGCGAAGCGGTAAGCCTGTCGGCGACCGAAGCGCTGAATCTCAAAGTCATCGATTATGTTGCCACTGACGTGCCGGATCTATTGCAACAGGTGAATGGCAGGCAAGTGACCATACTTGGCCAGAACCTTACCCTGAACACGATTTCCGCCAAGGTGGAGATCGTCGAACCAGACTGGCGCACGCAATTGCTGGCGGTAATCACCAATCCCAGCGTGGCATACATACTGATGCTTATCGGCATATACGGACTTTTCTTTGAATTTTCCAATCCCGGTTTTGTGTTGCCCGGTGTGGCAGGCGCTATCTGCCTACTGCTTGCCATGTACGCATTTCAGCTGCTACCGGTGAATTATGCCGGTCTTGCCTTGATCTTGCTTGGTATCGCATTCATAACAGCGGAAGTCTATCTATCAGGCTTTGGCGCATTTGGCATGGGTGGCATTATTGCTTTTGTCGTCGGCTCATTGATGCTGATTGACACCGATATGCCTGGCTACGGTATTTCCTGGCCTGTGATTGCCGGAATCACGATAGCCAGCGGATTATTCCTGATCTCTGTCATCGGCATGGCGCTGAAGTCGCGGCGTAGCCCCATTGTCAGTGGCCGTGAAGAATTGATCGGCACCGTGGGAGAGATGCTGGAAGATATCTCGGGAGAGGGCATGGCGCGCATTCATGGCGAAATATGGAATGTACGTTGCGCCCAACCTCTCATCCAGGGACAGAAGGTGCGCGTAACAGGAATGGACGGTCTGGTTTTACAGGTAACTTCAGCGGAGAAATAATCCTCAACCTGGCAGTTGTAGCGAGCTCCCAAGAAGGGTAAAGGTGAGACGGCGCAAAAGGTCTGTGGATCATAGCTCTAACTGAAGAATGAGCGATCAACTGTTGGATTAGGATAATCAAAGGAGGCATTCCATGTTCGCCAACTTCGGGTTTGGTACCCTTGTCATCATTCTCATGGTGCTGTTTACAGCATTCCGCATCTTGCGGGAATATGAACGCGGCGTAGTCTTCATGCTCGGCCGCTTCCACAAGGTAAAAGGTCCCGGCTTGATCTTGATAATTCCCGGCATCCAGAAAATGGTACGGGTCGATCTGCGCACCGTTGTGATGGATGTGCCCAGCCAGGACGTGATCTCACGCGACAATGTCTCGGTGAAAGTCAGTGCGGTGGTGTACTTTCGCGTGGTCGATCCGCAAAGAGCTATCATTCAGGTGGAAAATTTCCTTGCTGCCACCAGTCAGTTTGCACAGACGACTCTGCGCTCCGTGCTGGGCAAGCATGAGCTTGATGAGATGCTGGCGGAACGCGAGAAACTCAACTTGGACATCCAGAAGGCGCTGGACATTCAGACCGACGCCTGGGGCATCAAGGTCGCCAACGTCGAGATCAAGCATGTGGATATCGACGAATCCATGATACGGGCCATTGCCCGCCAAGCGGAGGCAGAGCGCGAGCGGCGCGCCAAGGTAATTCATGCCGAAGGTGAATTGCAGGCATCGGACAAATTGATGCAAGCGGCACAAGTTCTTTCTCAGCAAACTGGCGCAATGCAACTGCGCTATCTACAGACTCTCACCAACATCGCTACGGACAAATCCAATACCATCATTTTTCCAATACCGATGGACTTGGTATCGGCGCTAACGGATTCCCTTAACCGTAATCCCAAAAAGAGCTCTGAATAAATCCTCTGCTGCGGCGTGTCGCTGACAAACCAAGGATATATTCGATGATCCCCCAGGTTTTCGGAAAACAGTGGTACTGTCAATGCACAAACGAAGGGTAAACGAAAAGAACGGAGAAAACGAAGAAGTCCGGCGAATTCCTGGACTTCTTTCCTTGAATGCGATTAACCGATCAGGCCATTGCCTTGATGGCGGCAGACAAGCGGCTCTTGTGACGAGAAGCCTTGTTCTTGTGGATGATTCCCTTATCTGCAATCGAATCTATGGTGCCAATGGATGCCGCGAACGCAGCTTGTGCGACCGTTTTGTCGGTGGTCCCAACAGCCTTCCTCACGTGCTTGATCGCGGTGCGCAATTGGGAACGCAGACTGGTGTTGTGGTCACGTTGCTTAACATTTTGTCTCGCACGTTTTCTCGCTTGTGCACTATTGGCCATGTAAATTCCTTGAATTGACGGTTACTTAAAATCTTTTAATGTTACGGATATTTTAACCATATTGCAAGAAAAAACAGTGTGGCACACCGCCGCCGATTGAACTGGTGGCGCTAGAATCCGGCGGAGATCTCTCTGAATCGGCGGTTGTTCGGGACGAAATCAGCGATACGCGGCCGCAACAGGAATATTCAGGTTAACATACTCCCCCATGAATCTGCTCAAAACCCTTGCCACCGTTAGCGGGATGACACTGATATCCCGTATTCTGGGGTTCATACGCGATGTGCTGATTGCCCGTATTTTTGGTGCCGGCATAGCAACCGATGCATTCTTCGTCGCCTTTCGCATTCCCAACCTGTTGCGCCGCCTGTTTGCGGAGGGTGCGTTCTCACAGGCATTTGTGCCCATACTTGCTGAATATAAAAACCGCCGCACTTCGGAGGAAACACGCGAGCTGATCAATCATGTCACGACGCTGCTGTCGATTGCGCTGTTCGTGGTTACCCTGATAGGGATACTCGCCGCACCCCTCATAATATATGTAAGCGCGCCAGGGTTTGCGGCCAGTCCGGAGAAATTTGAGCTGACAGTCGAACTGTTGCGAATTACCTTTCCCTACATCCTGTTCATCTCATTAGTTGCCCTGGCGGGAGGCATACTCAACACCCATGGTAAATTTTCCGTACCTGCGCTCACGCCAGCGCTGTTGAATCTGTCGTTCATCGGCTGCGCCCTGTGGCTTACGCCGTTCATGAACCCGCCGGTACTTGCACTTGCCTGGGCGGTATTTATCGGCGGCATATTGCAACTCGGCTTCCAGGCACCGTTTCTAATGCGCATCAAGCTGATGCCGCGTCTACGGCTAAAATCCCCTGATACTGGCGCATGGCGCGTACTTAAACAAATGGGTCCGGCGGTGTTTGGTGTCTCCATCGGCCAGTTAAGCCTGCTCATCAATACGATATTTGCCTCGTTCCTCATTACCGGCAGCGTATCGTGGCTTTACTACGCCGATCGATTGATGGAATTTCCCGCCGGTCTGTTAGGCGTGGCGCTGGGAACAATATTGCTGCCGTCATTGTCCCGCCACTACGCCGACAACAGCACTGAAGAATATTCCCGCCTGCTGGACTGGGGCCTGCGCTTGACCGTGCTGTTAACGCTCCCCGCGGCGCTAGCGCTGGCGCTGCTTGCCACGCCGCTCATCGTCACCCTATTTTATCACGGCGAATTTTCCACCAACGATGTGTGGATGACACGCAACGCGCTGGTCGCTTACAGTGTGGGACTGCTGGGACTGATTCTGGTAAAGGTACTGGCACCCGGTTTCTACGCGCGGCAAAATATCAAAACACCGGTGAAAATCGCCGTCATCACGCTTGTCGCGACCCAACTGATGAATCTCGCGTTCATCATACCGTTGCGCCATGCCGGGCTGGCGCTATCCATTGGTCTGGGCGCGTGCCTCAATGCCGGATTGCTCTACTACAAATTGCGTAGCCATCAGATCTACCAACCCCAACCGGGATGGGCAATTTTTATGGCCAAGATATTGGTCGCGCTAACGGCAATGGGTGGTACGCTGTGGTTTGCCTCAGGTAGTGACATGTCGTGGTTGTCGACCTCCAGCCTGGAACGCGCTGCCCGGCTGGTATGGGTAATTATATCCGGCGCAATAAGTTACTTCGCTATGCTATGGCTGCTCGGCTTCCGTCTCAAGAATTTCACGCGACGCGACGCAACATAAGCCAA
>JBDSSX010000390.1:0-9235 GCA_039928555.1 Nitrosospira sp.
CCCAGCGAAGCGATGTCGCGGGATAGCACCACGGTTGCATCCAGGTGGCCGAAGGTCGTAGCAGGCGATGGATCGGTCAAATCGTCCGCAGGCACATAGACAGCCTGAATCGACGTAATGGAACCCGCCTTGGTGGAGGTGATGCGCTCCTGCAGGCGGCCCATTTCCTCGGCCAGCGTCGGCTGGTAGCCCACCGCAGATGGCATCCGGCCCAGCAATGCCGATACCTCGGTGCCCGCCAGGGTAAAGCGGTAGATATTATCGACAAACAACAGCACGTCGCGGCCTTCGTCGCGGAAAAATTCCGCCATGGTCAGGCCTGTCAGCGCAACGCGCAACCGGTTGCCGGGCGGCTCATTCATTTGCCCATACACCAAGGCCACCTTGTCCAGCACATTGGAGTCTTTCATTTCGTGGTAGAAATCGTTGCCTTCGCGGGTTCGCTCGCCCACGCCCGCAAATACCGAAAAACCGCTGTGCTCGATGGCGATATTGCGAATCAATTCCATCATGTTAACGGTCTTGCCCACGCCCGCGCCACCAAACAGTCCTACTTTACCGCCTTTGGCGAAGGGACAGACCAGATCGATAACCTTGATACCCGTTTCCAGTAATTCAGTGGATGCGGAAAGCTCGTCAAACGCCGGCGCTTTCCGGTGTATCGACATGGTCTTTTCCGCACCGATGGGTCCCATCTCGTCAATCGGCTTTCCCAGAACGTCCATGATCCGGCCCAAAGTCTTGGTGCCCACCGGCACCCGAATCTGGTCACGGGTATTTGTTACCATCATGCCGCGGCGCAGCCCGTCCGAAGATCCCAGCGCAATCGTTCGCACAATACCGTCGCCTAGTTGCTGCTGCACTTCGAGCGTTAGCTCTGTGCCCTCCAGCACCAGCGCGTCGTACACTTTCGGCATCGCGTCGCGTGAAAACTCGACGTCAACCACCGCACCGATACACTGAACAATTTTTCCCTGGCTCATGTTGTTCCCTAAATGCAAATCAAAATATTTAAACGGCTGCCGCGCCGCCGACAATTTCGGACAATTCCTTGGTAATGGCAGCCTGACGTGATTTATTGTAAATCAGCGTCAATTCATCGATCACACTACCGGCATTATCCGACGCGGCCTTCATCGCCACCATGCGCGCCGATTGTTCGGATGCCATGTTTTCGGTCAGCGCCTGGTAAATCAGCGCCTCGACGTATCTCACCATGATATCGTCTATGACGGGCTTGGCCTCGGGTTCGTAGATGTAATCCCACACGCCGCGTTGCCCGGTGGGACCACTGCCGGATTTGAGGCGTTCGTCGGAAAGCGGGAGCAACTGCTCCATTACCGGCTCCTGTTTCATCGTATTGATGAAACGCGTGTAAAAAATATAAACACGATCGAAGCGATCCTGAGTGTAGCCATCCAGAATAACCCTTACCGCGCCAATCAGCTTTTCCAGATCCGGCGTATCTCCCAGGCTTACAACGTACGAAATTACGTTGGCGCCAAGCCGGTTCATAAAACCGAGACCCTTGTTGCCGATACAGCACGCCTCGATCTGTTCGCCCTCCGCTTCCCATGCCTTCATTTTACTTACGGCCATACGCAACACGTTCGTGTTGAGCCCGCCGCACAAACCTTTATCAGACGTAACCACAACAATGCCGATCCGTTTTACGGTGTCGCGCTCCACCAGAAATGGATGATGGTATTCAGTGTAAGCACGGCTCATGTGCGCGGCAACGTTGCGAATCTTATCGCCGTAGGGACGCGCTTTTTTCATCCGCTCCTGTGCTTTGCGCATTTTGGAGGCGGCCACCATTTCCATGGCGCGTGTGATCTTCTGCGTATTTTTTACGCTTTTGATCTTGTTGCGTATTTCTCTGCTGCCAGCCATTGTTTAGTAGGTTCCGTTCTTCTTGAAGTCCTGAATTGCGGCATCGAGCTCTTTCTCGGTGGCTGCGTCGAGGTCTTTGGTGCTCTCGATTTTATCCATGATGGCGCTATATTGCCTCCGTATATACCCCTTCAGCGCCGATTCGAATGCCAGTGCGCGCTTGACTTCCACGTCGTCCAGGTATCCCTTGTTGACGGCGAACAAGGTAATGGCCATTTCGGATACGCTCAAGGTGGCATATTGCGGCTGCTTCATCAGTTCAGTCACCATTTTGCCGCGTTCCAACTGTTTACGCGTCGCTTCATCAAGATCCGAGGCAAACTGCGCAAATGCGGCCAGTTCGCGATATTGCGCCAATGCGAGACGCACCCCGCCACCCAGCTTTTTAATAATTTTTGTCTGGGCCGCGCCACCCACGCGCGACACCGAAACCCCCGCGTTAATGGCGGGACGGATACCGGCGTTGAATAGATCGGTTTCCAGAAATATCTGGCCATCGGTAATTGAAATGACGTTGGTGGGAACGAAAGCGGTTACATCGCCCGCCTGAGTCTCAATCACCGGCAGTGCGGTGAGCGAACCCGTTTTACCTTTAACCGCGCCGTTGGTGGCTTTTTCAACGTATGCCGCACTCACCCGCGCGGCACGTTCCAGCAAACGCGAATGAAGATAGAATACGTCGCCGGGATAGGCTTCCCGTCCGGGCGGACGCCGCAGCAGCAGTGAAATCTGCCGGTAAGCCCATGCCTGTTTGGTCAGATCATCATAAATGATGAGGGCGTCTTCACCCTTATCACGGAAGTATTCGCCCATGGTGCAGCCGGAATAAGGCGCAATGAATTGCATCGCCGCCGATTCCGACGCGGTTGCCGCCACCACAATCGTGTACTCCATTGCTCCATGCTCTTCCAGCTTGCGTACCACGTTGGCGATAGATGAGGCTTTCTGCCCGATCGCGACGTAGATGCAAACCATCTTTTCGCCCTTCTGATTGATGATCGCATCAATCGCCACGGCAGTCTTGCCTGTCTGACGGTCGCCGATAATCAATTCGCGCTGACCACGCCCGATGGGGACCATGGCATCGATTGATTTGAGTCCGGTCTGAACCGGCTGATTCACCGATTGACGCCATATTACACCCGGCGCAATTTTTTCAATCGGCTCGGAGTGTTTCGTGGCTATCGGACCTTTACCGTCGATCGGTTGCCCCAGCGCGTTAACTACCCGGCCCATCAATTCTTCGCCTACCGGCACCTCCAGGATACGGCCGGTACACTTTACGATATCGCCTTCGGTAATATGCTCATATGCGCCCATGATTACCGCGCCAACGGAGTCGCGCTCAAGATTGAGCGCGAGACCGAATGTATTGCCGGGAAACTCCAGCATCTCGCCCTGCATCACGTCGGAGAGACCATGGATACGCACGATGCCATCAGTCACTGAAACGATGGTGCCCTGCGTACGGACTTCCGCGGAGACGGCGAGTCCCTCGATTCTGCTTTTAATCAGTTCGCTGATTTCGGATGGATTTAACTGCATTTCAAATAACTCCTAGCTTTTAAGTGCAACAGCCATGGCTTCCAGTTTACCGCGCACGGAGGCATCCAGCACTTCGTCGCCGATTTCAACCTTCACCCCGCCTATCAATTCCGGATCAATACTTACCTTGGCCTCTATTTTGCGCTTGAACCTGGTTTCAAGGTTGGCCACCAGTTCTTTCAATTGCTCATCACTCATGGCAAACGCGGAAGCAATTTTCGCTCCCAGCACACCTTCGTGCTGTGTCTTTAGCTGCTCGAACAACTCGCTCACCTCGGGCAATATTTCAATTCGGCCATTTTCCGCCAACAGCAAAATGAAATTGCGGCCCTCTTCATTGAATTTGTCACCGCCTATGCTGAGAAGCAACTCGCCCAATCGCTTGGCCGGAACTTTTGGATTGCCGATGAGCGCACGTATGTTCTCGTCCGCCGCGATGGTAGCGGCCAGTTGCAGCATTTCGGACCAGGCAGGGAGCGTATTATTGGCCTTAGCCAGTCTGAAGACAGCCTCCGCGTAAGGTCGTGCAATCGTGCGGGCTTCAGCCATCGCTTAAAGCTCCGCTTTAATGGAAGCGAGCAGATCAGCGTGCGTTTTTGCATCCACTTCGCGGTGCAGGATTTTCGCGGCACCCGCCAAAGCCAGATCAGCCACGTGTTGCCGTAATGTTTCCCTGGCACGGAAGACTTCCTGTTCGACCTCTGCCTTGGCGCCAATGAGGATACGATGGCCTTCATCCTTTGCGACGTTCTTCGCTTCCTCGACGATCTCGGACGCGCGCTTTTCGGCCTGAGCGATGATATCGCCCGCCCGATGCTTGGCCTCTCTCACCACATCGGCGGAACGGTGGCTTGCCAATTCCAGTTCCTGCTTGCCCCGCTCGCCCGCCGCCAGACCATCGGCAATAGTTCTCTGCCGGTTTTCGATTGCGCGCATCAACGGCGGCCACACAAACTTGACCGTGAACCAGATAAATATGGCGAACGCCATCGCCTGAGAAAAAAGCGTGAAGTTGATATTCATGACTAGTCTCTGATAATGGTACCGGGAGCCGGCATTATTACTTGATGACAGCCAGCAACGGATTTCCGAATGCAAAGAGCATTGCCAGACCCACACCGATAATAAAGGATGCGTCGATCAATCCGAGCAGCAGGAATACTTTGCCTTGTAGTGTCGGAATCATTTCCGGCTGGCGCGCGGCGCCCTCAAGGAAGCTGCTGCACATGATACCAATGCCAATACAGGCACCGGCGGCACCCAGACCGATCATCAGACCGATACCAATGCCTGTGTAGGCCTGAATCATCGCCAAGTATTGCAAATTATCCATCTCGTTTTCCTCTCGTCGTGGTGATAAATAGTAGTTTGTGATAAGCAGATAGGGGTGAAATCAGTGCGATTCGTGCGCCATGGAAAGATAAACCACCGTCAGCATCATGAAAATAAACGCTTGCAGCGTAATGATTAAAATATGGAAAATGGCCCATCCCGCCCCCAGCAGCGTGCCGAACAGGGTGCCGGCCAGACCGGTGGCGGCCCACATGCCGATCAGCAGAAAAATGATTTCGCCGGCGTAGATGTTTCCGTAAAGACGCAAAGAGTGCGAAAGCGGCTTGGAAACGTATTCCACCAGATTGAATAGAATATTGACTGGCCACAGTACGGGGTTCTTGCCGAATGGGGTACACACCAGTTCGTGTATCCAGCCACCCAGTCCCTTTACCTTGATATTGAAAAAAATCATCAGGAACCATACCGACAGCGCCAACGCAAACGTGGTGTTGATGTCGGTCGTCGGTACGCTGCGCCAGTTGTGCAGACCCAGCAGCTCATAGAGTCCGGCCATGATATCTATCGGCAAGAGGTCCATCGCGTTCATCATGAGCACCCACACAAACACGGTGAGTGCCGCGGGCGCAACAAACGCGTGACGGTCGCCATGAAAAGTACTTTTGACTTGCTCATCAATGAATTCAATGGACAGCTCGACAAATGCCTGACGCTTGCCGGGAACCCCGGATGTCGCGCCGCGCACCACCCACCACAGGAAACCGAAGCTGATGATGCCTAGCAGCAGCGACATCGCCAGCGTGTCAACATGCAGCGTCCAGAACGGACCTTCACCCAATGAACTGGTCAGGTTCGTCAGGTGATGATTCATGTATGAAGTTGGAGTAAGTTCCGTGTCTGATGCCATTCTTATTGCCTATTCAACCTGTTTTATTCGAGCAACCTTTGTTTCATCCGTTACAAACAGCGCCATGCCGAAAATCAACACCGTGATCGCGAACGTTCCGATAAAGCCTACCGCGACAACATCCTCATAAAGTGTCAAAACAAGCCAGAGCAGTATGATCATGATAACGACCTTTACCGTCTCCGCTTTCAGCGCCGTTATCAGCACGCCCCCCGCAGTAGCGCCCTGGTAGCGCGAGATCATCGCCGCAAACGCAGCGGCCGAGACAATGCTGACCACACCTCCCAATAACGCCGAGGCCGCGCCATGAAATCCCCACAGCAGGCCAAGCGTCAGCACCATCGCCCCGGTGACGATCATTTGCCAACGCATGACAATGCGCACCGGCTTGTTTCGTATCCAAGGCATAATGTGGTGTCTGTCAGAAAGCAGCGGCCTGGCGTGACACTGGGCGGTGGAAAACTTTCTCGGAAGAACCCAATTCTCATTCCCCAGCCGGCGCCACTTTCCCGACTCTTCGTTTAGGCCGGCCGAAATAGCAAACACACGGCGATTTGACGCTGACTGAATTTCAAAACACGCGGATTTTAATCTGCTTGAGTGCGCCAGTCAATGGGAAGTCTTCCTGCCATATCAAGGAATCACTGCGAAAGTTACCGTCAACACCGTGCTGCGCCGAGTGCGGGAGGCGGCCATAAGGCTTGCATATAACTGATATCATTGCGCAGCTTTATCCGGCGTCCTGTAGAACTCGACGAAGAAATGAACCCGGCCCAGAGGCTCCACATTATGCATGACCTCAGGCACAACAATTCCGATCTTATCCTGAGATAGCTCCATGTCCACCCCGAGGGCCGGAACCCGATAGCGCAATTTTCCTTCCGCCACATTGATTTTTGCCCATACACCGGTTTTTGTCGAGTGATCTTTCCTTAAAGCGGCTGGCACCGATTCCTCCGTAAAAACGGACGTCCGTTTGTACGCGACAAAACTATCCGGCAGTTCAAATTTATCGCATCGAACGCAGTTGAGGGTCTTTCCCAGCATGCTGTTACGGCCTTCGTCAGTGGTAATCCACGGGCGGTTTATAAATGGTGGATTATGCCGTACATGCTGCGGATGACCGCAAGTGAGAAATGCCATCGGAACACCCTCACTGTCAAATTCAAATCGTGTAATTGGCCGGTCCATAACTTTTAAATAGTGGTCGTTAAAAAATTATCGTGTCACATGAATTGTTAACCGCGCGGCTATACCGTTTCTATGGTCTTGAGCATATTTTGAGCCATGCGAAGCGTGAAACGCACCTGTCCGCGATCCCACGGGGTAAATCGCGGCAACTGATATAAATCGCTGCTCGCCCCGGCTGCGCCATGAGCAGTTGAAACCGCCGCATCGAAACCAATTTTCTTGACCATGCTGACGTGGTCCGATAGATAGTCTCGCCCCGGCTTCCCATTCGGGTAAGCGAAAAGCCGCACCGGTGCCTGAATTATACCCTCCAGTACCTCCTTGCCATTAGCGATTTCAGCGCAGGCCGCGTCATTTTCCAGACGCGCCAGGATAGGGTGGTTGACGGTATGCCCGCCAATCTCCATTCCCGCGCTATGCAGGAGCCTGATCTGATCAGAAGTCATCATGAGATTGTTCGATGGGATGACGGGAATCAGCGCGCACATTTCCTCCACCCGCGATCGCCTTGAATCAAGGGACAGATACTTGAGCTCACCCAGAATACTGTTGATAGCTTGCCGGCGTTGCGGGATAGTTCCAATCTCGAATCGCCCCAGGTCTATTCTGGCGAGGTCGAGTATATCTCCGGGCGCACAGCGGATTAATTCAATCACTGTGTCATTCCACATCCGCCCGCCATCAAGGAAACCGGTCGACACAAAAAAAGTGGCCGGAATACCGTATTTTTGCAGGATCGGCAGGGCAATTTCCGCATTGTCCGCATAGCCGTCGTCAAAAGTGATGCAGGCGGCGCGAGGTGGCAGCTTACCTTGACGCAGGCCCTTTACCGCATCCAGGAGAGGTACTATTCTGAAGCAGTCCGCAAGCTGCCCCATCTGATGATCGAAGGTTTCCGCGTCGCGCTCTCCTGGAAACAGCGGGTCTGGTTGAGGCGGCACGCGGTGATACATAAGTATTGTCAAACGACTGCGCAAACCGCCCGGAGAAAGCAGGCTCAGGAGCGCACGGCTCGGCAATAAGGTCCAGGGCGGCATAGAGTTTGACCGGTATTTACACGTAGCCGGATTCACGCGCTGGCATACGCACTATCCAGACGCACCAGACAAAGCTATGAGATAACCTGTTTCGGTACGCATACCGCTAACCCGAGTCCCCGGCAACTCGTTGCGATTGTGATGGATTCAAGTTTCCAAATTGACGTTGAGCGTTTCTACGTTTTTCAATGATGGCCAACGTGGCCTTCTCCTTCAACTCTCTCTCCACGAGAATACGTGTGGCCACCATGGCCGCCATCAGATAATAAGGCACGTCGAAATAAAGCAGGCTGAGGAATGCTCCGCCCAGTGAAAAGCCCACCAGGCTCACCTGGATCATGGTGGCCAGATTGGAGGCCCATCGGTATTCTTCCTGCTTCGCGGTATTGCGGATAATCCATGAACCTGTTTTCCAGGTCAGGAGGCCAAGCAAAAGATATAACGCCAAGCCAACAAAACCATGCTCCCCAAGGGCCTGAAAATAGATGCTGTGGGCGGCGCGGGGTATATCCATAATATTGGGCGCATAGAGGTCAAAAAGCTCACGCGTAGTGACTTCGAAGCCACCGCCAGTCAACGGCCGGTTCGTGGCCAGGTTGAAGGCCATCCACCAGGCATTGAAACGCCCTTGGACCGAGCCATCTTCTTCGTAGGTGTTGATAGTGTCCATTCTTTCCGACCACTTGTCAGGCATGAACATAACCAGAACCGGAATAGCCAATATCATCAAAAATCCAAGAGAGAATTTCTGGCGGCTCTTGAGCCACAGGAATGCGCCCATGGCGGCAATTGCGAGTAACGCCCCGCGCGAATGGCTTCCGAAGGCGGCAGCCGCACAAAGTATCATCGCGACCGTCAGGCTGTGGCGTGCCCATATGTTCCGGTAAATCATCTGCAAATAGTGCATCAGAGGAATGGTCATGATGAGCGCGAGGGCAAGCTCGTTGTTTCCCTGGATGAAGGTCCCTTCGGGCCCCCAGACTAAATCTATCCCTCCGCTTTTTATCGTGAAAATGCCACCTTTGACACCGTAGAATCCAAGAGAAATGACCACTACCAGCACAAGAAGCTGTATGTGTTGTTTTGTCTTTATGATCATGAGGGTTACAAAAGTCATGAGCATGATTTTCATCACCTTCTTCCATTGGATGAATGTTTCTTCTGGATGAATGGCAAAGACCGTACTCACATTCATCCATAACACAAAAGCCATGAGAACCAGGGTAACGGGGGTAAGGGGGAAGTTTTTTGGCTCCTTGGTGAAGAGAAGGCTCATCATCGTCACCCCCGCGATAATCGCGGCAAAAGGGAAAGAGGAGGCGAATCCCCACCCTAGCGTATGAGGATTCATGACGCTGAGCCATACCCA
>JBDSSX010000391.1:0-2401 GCA_039928555.1 Nitrosospira sp.
TCGCCACTATTGTTCAGATGGCTGTCGTACTTGGCGCGACCCATCCCGCAACACTTACCGCCATGGCGGTGCCGCTCATATCGGCGGGATTGATGGCGGTGGCCTATGGAGCATGGTTTCTCGTGAAGGCGCTGCGGCAGAAAGCGCCTGAAACAATCGAGATGGGCAGGGCGTTCAGCTTCCGCAGCGCGCTTATCCTCGCGGCGACGATGGGTGCCGTGCTCCTGGCCGCTGCTGCGCTCAATGCCTGGCTGGGCCGCGCGGGCCTGATTGCCGGCACGGCAATCGCCGGTTTCGCCGATACGCATTCCCCCGCGGTGTCGGTAGCCTCGCTGGCAGCCGGGGGCAAGCTTGAAGCAGCCGAAACGCTATTGCCTATCCTTCTCGCCATGAGCACAAACACCATAACCAAAATGGTGTTAGCAGCAGCCAACGGTGGCGGCCGTTTTGCGTCGCAGGTTATTCCAGGATTGCTGCTGACTATCGCGGCGGGTTGGCTTGGTGGACTGCAATCCGTGGTGAATTAAGAAGCGTTTAAATACACCTTTGTTCAATAGTCCTTACGGGTATGGCGTGACCCATTCAGCCTTCAACTGATAGCCCGCCTGACCCATCTCCGTGTCGATCTTGCCGGCATGCATGACCCCGCTGACCCACATCGTATCCATGGTGCGCATATTGGCCAGGGGTTTCGAAGTCCGCACATGAATGATCTGGTTGGAGGGCGGCGGGGGCGTATGGATGCACGCGCCAAAGTAAGGGACGAGCAGGAATTCGCTGACTTTATTGCCTGCTCGCTCCAGAGGAATCACGAATCCGGGAATACGGATACGCTCGCCATCCAGCGCGGGCTCGATCGGTGCGTTATTCCAGGCCTCGCGTATTTTTTCCAGCGCTTCAATGGCACGGGGGTCGCCGTCTTTGAGGTTGTCCAGTTTCAGCCCTTTCAGCGGTGCCATCGGGTCCCAGTTCTTGGGCATCAGGTCATCCCAGGTCTTTTCCTTGTAACCGGCTGAAGCGGTTGCCGAAGGCACGGGCTTATTTTTGGCGGCGGCGGGTGCTGGCGCTGACAATCTATCCCCAACCTTATAATCCTTATCGGCTGCGGCGGCTGTTTGTGTCGCAAAAGCCAGCCAGCCGATTAAAAATAGAAGGAAAAAGCGGGGAGGGGTGACGTGCGGGGAAGCGGTCATAGTGATATCCTCTTTTTACAATCTTGGCGTTAAACCATCGCTTAAGGATAACCGGTAAGCGCGATAGCCGGGAATGAGGCTGACCAGAAACCCCGTTGCCATGACGAGTAACAGTAATTGCCATGCTTCAGCCGATAGCATACCTGTTGTCAGCGAAATGCCCAAGTGCGCCTCCAGAATAGGTGCGGCAAACAGGCTGACAACGGTCAGTCCCAGCACGCCCAGCAGCGCGCCAGCCACGATCACCATCAACCCCTCGATAGCCAGCAGCAGGAAAACCACGCGCGGGCCGGCGCCCACCGAGCGTAGAATTGCCAGTTCGCGCCTGCGTTCACCCAGGCCGGCCAGCACAACAGCCACCAAACCACTCAGACCCACTGCGACCACCAGTGCGGAAATCGCCAGCAGCGACTTTTCAACAATGCTGACGATGGACCACAGCTCATCCAGCGCCACGCCGGGAAGCACGGCCAGCAATGGCTCACCCTTGTACTGATTAATGAACCGCTGCATCTGAAAAACGCCCGCACGGCTTTTCAGGCCGATAAGCGCCGCCGTAATTTCCTTTGGGGCCAGATCGAATTTACGCACATATTCAGCCGGAATGGATACGCCGGGCATCGGGGCGCCACCCTGCCAATCGAGATGAATGGCCTCGATAGCCTCAAGACTGACATGAACACTGCGATCCACCGGCAGGCCGGTCCGCTTGAGAATGCCACTCACTTTGAATGGTTTGTCGGCGTGATCGGTCAGCCCAAGGTCTTTCGCACCATGATTGAGCACGATGCTGTCGCCCACCTGGTAGCCAAGTTGCGCGGCGACATCCGCACCGATAACCGCGTCAAAAATATCCGTAAAAGGTTTGCCCGCGGCAAACGCCAATAATCGACGATCGCCATAACGAAAATGCTCGAAATAGGTGGGGGTGGTACCTATCACCGCAAAACCGCGATGCGAGTCGCCCAGGGAAATCGGCACGGCCCATGCCACCGCCGGATGGGCCGCCATCGCCTGGAAGCTCGACCAGCGGATGTTATGAGTGGCATCCCCCAGGCGGAACACGGCATAGAGCATGAGTTGGATCGGGCTGGTGCGCGCGCCCACCACCAGATCGGTACCCGATATCGATTGCGAGAAGCTCTCGCGCGCCTGGGTGCGCAACTGCTCGACGCCCAACAGCAACATGACCGAAAGCGCAATACTGA
>JBDSSX010000392.1:0-4184 GCA_039928555.1 Nitrosospira sp.
CCCTTCGAACGCGGAAAGGCGCTCTGCACGTGCGTCTCTCTTTTACGTTACGCCTGTCATTATCCGGATGTTCTTAATAATTCCGCGATATCGTGGGCAAAAGCGTCCCGGCCAGCCCCGTTGCTCACGTACAATCTGAGTTTTCCCTTTGGATCAAAAATATAAGTGCCGGCGGAGTGATCCATGGTGTGGTGATCCGGCGAGTCCCCAACCTGCTTCTGATACACGATTTTAAATTTGTTGGCGATGTCCTTCGTTGCTTGCGAATCACCGTGTAGACCCAGGAATGCCGGACTGAATGCCGATAGATATTGCGCTAGCCGCTCGGGGGTATCGCTTTCCGGATCAACCGTAACGAATAATACCTGCACACGCGCTGCATCCTTGCCCAGTTTTTGCATGGCTGCGGCGAGCTCTCCCATGGTGGCGGGGCAGATGTCGGGGCAGTGCGTATATCCGAAAAAGAGGACTATCGCTTTGCCCCTGAAATCTGCCAGGGCACGAACTTTACCCGTATGGTCGGCAAGTTCGAAATCCCTGCCGAATTCAGCGCCTGTGATGTCAGTTGAAAGGAATGTTGGCTTTGACGTATTGCTACAAGCCGCCACGAGAAGCACCGCCGACCATATTATAATCGCATAGAAGTTATGATACCTCATGCGAAATTGCTCAGAACCGGATGTAATGATCTACCAGCAATACGGCGAATAACGCCGTCAGATAAAATATCGAGTAACGAAAGGCTCTTCGCGCAAGCTGATCACTATAATCGAGATAAATTTTTACTGCGTAGTACAGAAACACCGCATCCAGCACTCCTGCTCCGATAAGATAGATAAGTCCGCTCATTTGCGTGGCGAAGGGCATCAACGTCACGCCGATGAGTATCAGCGTGTACAACAAGACGTGCAAACGCGTGAATTTATCGCCGTGGGTGACCGGCAGCATGGGCATTCCCACTTTGGCGTATTCCAGTTTACGATAGAGCGCAAGCGCCCAGAAATGAGGGGGCGTCCACGCGAAGATAATGAGAAACAGGAGCAGCGCATCGGCGGTTACCTCACCCGTCACCGCCGCCCAGCCCAGCACGGGTGGCATTGCGCCGGAAGCACCGCCAATAACTATGTTCTGCGGGGTCATGGGTTTCAGTATCACGGTATAGATGATTGCGTAACCGACGAATGTGCCCAGCGTAAGCCACATGGTTAATGGGTTCACCAGCTGGTGAAGGATTAGCAATCCGCTTCCGCCGACCAATGCGAGAAAAAACAAGGTTTCCGGGGAAGTAACCTTGCCTCGTGGCAAGGGTCTGGCGCGTGTGCGCGCCATAACGGCGTCAAGCTTTTGTTCCACCAGACAGTTTACTGCCGCGGCTGCGCCTGCTACGAGCGCTATGCCCAACGTGCCAAATACCAGCGCATCCAACGGAACAGCGCCGGGAACCGACAGAAACATGCCGATAAACGCGGTGAAAACGATGAGCGATACAACTCTTGGTTTGGTTAACTTGTAAAATTCCTGCACACGCGAAGCGGTTTGCTGCCAAGCTAAACTAGTAGCCATAACTGTTATCTCCTAATTCATTGCAGGCATGCATGCCTGCTACTACCGATTGAAGAAAGCAAAAATTGCTTGCAGTCTGTTCTATTGCGCAATGTGTAACTTTCCTGAACGGGGTGCCATACCCGCACAAGTCAAGGGTGCGTCTTAGTGCTTTGAATCAGTCCCCATCGCATGTTCCAATTGAGACACCTTGAGTAACCGCTTTATGTCTTTTGCCATCAGTGCGGGATCCGGGTTTTTCGGAAAACGCATCATCAGATTTGCTATGGGATCTATGACGTATATGTAATCACGTTGTGATGCCTGTGCCGGGAGCTCAGCGAGTAAGTCGCTATCCTTCGCGCTAATGAACCACGTACCTTTGAACTGATCCGCGATTTTTGGTTCCGGGACCTCATCATCATCAATCAGCCAAACCCGTTCTATACGATCCTTTTCGGTATTCTGCATCGTCCGCACCTGGCGCATGTAATAAAGCTTTTTTTGGCATTGCTCATCACATTTGCCCGAATCCACGGACAGTAATATCCATTTACCACGTAGCTGACGCGTGCGAAAAATGGTGTTATCAGTTTGATTCAAAGCGTTACCCGCCAATGGCTTAACTTTGAGCAATTCGCCGTAATTAACGCTGGAAGGCCTCACTTCCCAAAAATAAAGCGCATAAGAAGCGATAATCGGCGCGCACATCAGTACCACCAGCAGAATCAGCGTACGCTTATTTGTCCTATTTACTTTCGGAGCGCTCTCGTTTGACACTTAACACCAAATAAATAATCGATACGGCAAGTGCCATTGCGAACCACTGAAACGCATAACCAAGGTTCCTGCCGGAACCAGAATCCGGCCGGACCCATTGCCGCACTAAACCGTCCTTCACTTCATCCTGTTGCAATATCATCACCGGCTGTAACGTCAATCCGGTGGCGGTACGATAACGCTCCAGATCGAGATTTTCCCATACCTGACCCGATACCAGCTCGTCGGAAAGCTCCAGCGTTTTCTGTGTCGCCGTTGTTGCTACTCCTGACACCATCACCGAACCATTTGGCGTGGATACCTGCGGCAACTTGCTACGGTCACGGTCTGCCGCCGCCCAGCCACGATTTACCAAAACATGCATTGAACTTGCACCGATTCTTAACGGTGTGATGACGTGGTAACCCGCAACCCCCTGATATATCTTGTTATCAATGTATATCGTATGTTTCGGTAAATACACGCCACTCACTTCGATACGCCGATATTGCAAGTCCTCCAGCCTGACAGGAACCGTAGGCAACGCTACTGCCGGTTGCCCTGAGCGCAAATCAAGCTGCTCCTGCCTCGATTCCTTTTCCCGAGCCCGGGAAAGCTGCCAGTTACCAAGTTGCAGCATGATTGCTATAACGACCGCTGCAGCCACTGTTGACCATAATCGCGGCGTAAATCGCCAGCCTGAAATAGTCATTGGATAGTGTGCGGAACTCGGCTAAACTTGTTCCTGAATCCAACAATTACGGGAATTAGCCTTGAAAATTGTCGTTGTATTATTTCTGTTCTTCATACTCGCCAGCCTGGCATCCGCTTTGTATTACCTGGTCAAAGACAAGGGACAGGGTACGCGTGCCGTCAGGTCCCTGACCTTTCGCATTGGTTTTTCGATGTTCCTCTTCGCCCTACTGATGCTGGGATCTTATATGGGCTTCATACCAATTTAACAATCTGCCGGACTTAAGGATAACGACCGCAAGAGTTTCGATTCCTCAAGTCCGGACAGACTGCTTATATCAACCAGTAAACAAAAATAAATAGCCCCAGCCAGACCACATCCACAAAGTGCCAGTACCAGGCGACCCCTTCAAAGCCAAAGTGATTCTCAGGCGTAAAGTGGCCCGCCATGACGCGACACCATATGACCAGCAGCATGATGGAACCCAGCGTCACGTGGAAGCCGTGAAAACCGGTCAACATATAGAACGTCGCGCCATAGGCGCCAGTGGTCAGCTTGAGGTTGAGGTCGGAATAAGCATGGCCATATTCATACGCCTGCAGGCCGACGAAGATGAATCCCAGCGCAAACGTCAGGAACAAACCCAGTTTCAATTGTCCGCGCTTGTTCAGCTTGAGCGCCCAATGCGCCCAGGTAACTGTCACACCCGATGTCAGCAGTATCAGGGTGTTGATGGCTGGAAGACCCCACGGTCCCATGGGCATGAACTTCTCGCTGATTCCCGGGCCTGACGTAGGCCAATCGCCCGTGAAATCCGGCCAAAGAATTTTATGTTCCAGATCGGAAAGCCAGGGAATCGAAAAGATTCGCATGTAGAACAGCGCGCCGAAGAAAGCAGCAAAAAACATCACTTCGGAGAAAATGAACCAGCTCATCCCCCAGCGAAAAGACGCGTCCACCTGTTTGTTGAACTTGCCGCTCTCACTCTCCCGCGCCACCGTGCGGAACCAGACGAAACACATGTAGAACAGAATGGCAAAGCCAATCGCCAGCAGCCCATAACCTACCGGAAGCCTGTTGACTGAAAAGGCTGCACCGAAACCCATGAATAACAGCGCTATCGACCCGGTCATAGGGTAAGTCGATGGGGCCGGAACGTAGTAATGACCGTGACCTGCTTCTTGGCTCA
>JBDSSX010000393.1:0-35741 GCA_039928555.1 Nitrosospira sp.
CCAAGAAAGCATGAGCACGGAATTAACCGGCGCTGAAATTACAGTGCGCTGTTTGCAGAAAGAAGGGGTGGATTATATCTTTGGCTATCCCGGCGGAGCCGTGCTGTATATTTACGACGAGTTATTCAAGCAGGATAAGGTCAAGCACGTTCTGGTGCGGCATGAACAAGCGGCCGTGCACGCTGCGGACGGCTACGCTCGCTCCAGTAACAAGGTAGGCGTGGCATTGGTAACATCCGGCCCCGGCGTGACTAATGCGGTAACCGGAATCGCCACCGCCTATATGGATTCGATCCCGCTAGTCATCATCAGCGGACAAGTGCCCACGCATGCCATCGGACTGGATGCATTCCAGGAAGTCGATACCGTGGGCATCACACGTCCCTGCGTCAAGCATAACTTTCTGGTGAAAGACATCAAGGAACTCGCCACTACGATCAAAAAGGCGTTCTACATCGCTTCAACCGGCCGCCCCGGTCCCGTGCTGGTAGACATCCCGAAAGACGTAAGCCAGCAGAAAACGGGATTTGCTTACCCGGAAAAAGTCAGCATGCGCTCCTACAATCCCGTCACCAGGGGGCATTCCGGGCAGATCAAAAAAGCGGTACAACTGATACTGGGCGCCAAGCGTCCGATGATCTATGCGGGTGGCGGCGTAATTTTGAGCGATGCCGCCACACGGCTGACCGATCTCGTACGAATGCTGGGCTTTCCCTGCACCAATACATTGATGGGGCTGGGCGGCTATCCCGCCACCGACAAACAGTTTGTCGGGATGCTGGGAATGCATGGTACCTACGAAGCCAATATGGCGATGCAGCATTGCGACGTGCTAGTGGCCATTGGCGCCCGTTTCGACGACCGCGTGATCGGCAACCCGAAGCATTTCTACAACGAAGACCGCAAGATCATACACATAGATATTGACCCGTCGTCCATTTCGAAGCGTGTGAAGGTGGATGTTCCCATTGTCGGTAGCATTTCCGACGTATTGGATGAACTCATAAAATTACTTAAGGCTGGTAAAGACAAACCTGATCAATCCGCTCTCAATGCATGGTGGACACAGATCGATTTGTGGCGTGCGCGCGATTGCCTCAAGTACGATCGTGCGAGCACAATCATCAAGCCGCAGATGGTGATTGAAAAGCTCTATAAAGTAACCAAGGGAAACGCTTTTATTACCTCGGATGTAGGCCAGCATCAGATGTGGGCGGCGCAGTTTTACAAATTCGATTTGCCGCGCCGATGGATCAATTCCGGCGGCTTGGGAACCATGGGCTTTGGTCTCCCCGCGGCAATGGGCGTGCAGTTCGCCAACCCTAAGGGCGCGGTGGCCTGCGTGACTGGCGAAGCCAGTATCCAGATGTGTATACAGGAATTGTCCACCTGCAAGCAATATAACCTTCCACTCAAGATCGTTAATTTGAATAATCGCTACATGGGAATGGTGCGGCAGTGGCAGGAGTTCTTCCATGGCAATCGTTACGCTGAATCTTATATGGATGCGCTGCCGAATTTCGTCAAACTGGCCGAGAGCTATGGTCATGTCGGCATGAAAATCGAACAACCTGGCGATGTCGAAGGGGCGTTAAAGGAAGCGTTTAAACTCAAGGACCGATTGGTATTCATGGATTTCATTACCGACCAGACCGAGAACGTCTTCCCGATGGTGCCTGGCGGCAAAGGCCTCTCTGAAATGATTCTGGTATAAACCTGGCTCCGGCGGCTGACCTCTCATTTTTAATTTTAGCAAATGATTCACAATAACTTTTTGCGTCACCTTACCTTTAACCCCACACTCCACTCTGCTCAACTGCCGGACTTAGGTTAAAAAATGCGACATATCATTTCCCTATTGATGGAAAACGAGGCGGGGGCCTTGTCTCGCGTAGCCGGTTTGTTCTCTTCGCGCGGTTACAATATTGAATCTCTTACCGTGGCGGCCACCGAAGATCCAACCTTATCTCGCATGACGCTGGTTACCGTCGGCTCCGACGATGTGGTTGAGCAGATCACCAAGCAATTGAACAAGCTTATCGAAGTAGTCAAAGTGGTGGATTTGAGTGACGGTGTTCACATCGAGCGCGAACTGATGCTGATAAAAGTGCGCGCCGTCGGTAACGATCGCGAGGAGATAAAACGCATGGCTGATATTTTTCGTGGCCGGATTATTGATGTCACCGATAAATCCTACACCATTGAACTGACCGGTACCGGTTCCAAGCTTGACGCATTTCTCGAAGCCATGGAACATAGCACGATTCTGGAGACGGTGCGTACCGGGGCCTCCGGCATCGGTCGCGGTGAGCGGATATTGAAAATATAGCAGTATCTGATTTTGATCTATGGGGCGGCCGGGGTGCTCACCTGGACAGTCCTTGGCACTCTTCTAATTTGAGCGGAAAGGAAACCATGAACGTTTATTATGATAAAGATGCCGATTTGTCGCTCATCAAGGACAAGAAAGTTACCATTGTAGGTTACGGTTCGCAGGGCCATGCTCATGCCAATAATCTGAGCGACTCCGGCGTAACGGTCACCGTCGGCCTGCGCAAGGATGGCGCATCCTGGAGCAAGGCGGAGAAGGCGGGCCTTACTGTCAAAGAAGTAGCGGAAGCCGTGAAGGAGGCGGATGTCGTGATGGTGCTGCTGCCGGATGAGCAGATCGCCGCCGTTTACGCATCGGAGATTGAACCCCACCTCAAGAAGGGTGCCACGCTTGCGTTTGCTCATGGCTTCAATATTCACTATGGCCAAGTGTCGCCACGAGAGGATCTCGACGTTATCATGATTGCACCCAAAGGACCCGGTCATTTGGTGCGCTCGACCTACACACAAGGGGGTGGTGTGCCCTCACTCATCGCCGTGCACCAGAACAAGTCTGGCAGAGCACGCGACTTGGCCCTTTCCTATGCCGCCGCCAACGGTGGCACGCGCGGGGGTGTGATTGAAACCAACTTCCGCGAAGAAACCGAAACCGACCTGTTCGGCGAGCAGGTAGTGCTGTGTGGGGGTCTTACCGCTTTGATTCAGGCTGGTTTTGAAACCCTGGTTGAAGCGGGGTATGCGCCGGAAATGGCCTATTTTGAATGCCTGCACGAAGTGAAGCTGATCGTGGATCTAATCTATGAAGGCGGCATTGCCAACATGCGTTATTCCATCTCCAACAACGCCGAGTATGGTGACATTTCGCGCGGTCCGCGTATTGTTACCGACGCCACTCGTGCTGAAATGCGCAAAATTCTTCATGAAATCCAGATAGGTCAATACGCTCGCGAATTCATTCTGGAAAATCGCGCTGGCGCGCCCATGCTTAAAGCTAGCCGCCGCCTCGCATCCGCTCATCAGATAGAGGTGGTTGGCGCGAAACTGCGTGACATGATGCCGTGGATCAAGAAGAATAAGCTGGTTGATCAGGCAAAAAACTAGGGATTGATAGAACGCGGAAAATGACGCAGGGCAATATGGAGCGCTTAACCACCGCCATTATTTGTTTTATAAGTTACTTCCGCGCTCGACTTCAGAATGTCCGGGTTGGACAGGGCCGCAAACGCTTCGCTGAAACATGTGCGGTCTACACCGTCGTTAAACCTGAATCCGGCAGTTGACGCTCATTTTTTAGCTCATTTGTCAACTAAGCGCCATGACTTGCAATGATTTTTTGCCTCACTCGACCTTCACCTTGTGGGCGAGTTTGCTACAACATCCGGACTTAGCCCGGATGTTTCATATTCACGTGGTGATTGCGCAGGATTTTGCTTTACACCAGGATTTTGTGAAAGAAACGAAACACCAGCGAGGACGCGCGTCAATTTATGAAACATTCGGGTTAGGTTAAAAACTTCCAGAAATATCTGTGCAACAGCACGCATATTCCGTGTGAATGTTCTTTCGTGGCTGGGCCAGTGTATTAGCTTATTCATTTCACTACTGTTTACCAGCGGCCGATAACCGTTTACCATGCGTCGGTCTCCTTCGGTATTGCACATATAATGCATGATCCTCATCTGCCACGCCTCATGCTCAAATCCAAATTACGCCGGCGGGGAATTTATTTACTGCCTAATCTTTTCACCACCGCCGCATTGTTTGCTGGGTTTTACGCCATCGTACAGGCGATGAATGGGCGTTTTGAACACTCTGCGATATCGATTTTCATCGCGATGGTGCTGGATGGGCTGGATGGCCGCGTCGCCCGGCTGACTCACACCCAGAGCGAGTTTGGCGCGGAGTACGATAGCCTGTCCGACATGGTCTCGTTCGGCGCCGCTCCCGCGCTGGTAATATACGAATGGGCCTTGAAGGGCATGGGTAAATTGGGATGGATCGCGGCTTTTATTTATTGTGTCTGTGCTGCGCTGCGCCTAGCGCGCTTCAATACCAATACAGAGGTTGTGGATAAGCGTTTTTTTCAGGGACTGCCCAGCCCGGCCGCCGCCGCGCTGATCGCGGGGCTGGTCTGGGTGATGCTGGACTTTGAAATAGCGGGCACGGATATCAAATGGCTCGCCTGGGGCATCACCCTGTTTGCCGGTCTCACAATGGTCAGCAACATCCCCTATTACAGCGGCAAGGAAATCAATTTACGCAAAAGCGTGCCGTTCATCACCGTTCTACTGCTGGCGTTGTTCTTTTTTGTATTAATTCCAACCCATCCACCCGTTGTGCTGTTCTGCCTTTTTTTCCTTTATGCCTTGTCTGGCTATGTCATGTGGATGTGGCGGCTGATCAAGAGAAAAAGAACGGCTGATGTCTCCACTTAGCGCGGAGCTGTACCCCCTGCATAAGTAGGCCATGGTGCTTCGAATTGATGACGATTGCTTGATTTTACGAATTACTCACGCCCGCTTCACATTTTCCTGATGCTTGCCATGCTAGATTTTTTGACAGAACTGGTTTCTCGGTCAAGGCTGTTGCGCTTCGGGGCGAACCACGACCAAGAAGTCTTCTGAATAAAACCGGTTTCGAACGAGCCATGATTACGAGAGCGCGGTTTTATGCTGTCGAAGATCAGACAAAGTAGTGAGCCGCGTGGAACTTTTCACGTGCGTATGAATCGCAATTTAACCGGCCTCGATCTAAGATCTAACAAACCATGCCGGACAGGAGCGCGGACTATGAAAGCACTACTGATGGATCAAGCATGAGCAGCGAAGCGGCGGCAGCTGTGTCCACAACTGCGCAATTCCTGACAGAGCGTCCAGCCTGGAAGGCACTCGAAGAACATTACCAGGCAATCAAGAACTTGCATTTGCGTCAGCTTTTTGCGGACGATCCCAAGCGAGGCGAGCGCCTCACGGCTGAGGCCGCGGGCATTTACCTCGATTACTCGAAGAATAGAATTACCGGTGAGACACTGCGGCTGCTTGTACAGCTTGCGGGGGAAAGCGGTTTGCGTAAACGCATCGATGCCATGTTCAGCGGTAAGCTGATCAACTCGACGGAACAACGTGCTGCGCTCCACACGGCCTTGCGCGCGCCCGAAAGTGAGCAGATTGTTGTCGATGGGCTCGACATCGTACCCGCAGTGCATGCGGTGCTTGACCAGATGGCCGCTTTCGCTGACCAATTGCGCAGTGGCCGATGGCAAGGATATACGGGCAAGCGTATTCGCAATATCATCAATATCGGAATTGGCGGTTCCGATCTGGGCCCGGTGATGGCCTACGAAGCATTGCGTCATTACAGCCTGCGTGACATAAGCTTCCGCTTTGTATCCAATGTGGACGGCACGGATTTCAAGGAAGCCACAGCCGGCATCGACCCGGAAGAAACACTGTTCATCATCTGTTCGAAGACATTTACCACGACCGAAACGCTTGCCAATGCCCATGCAGCCCGTAAATGGACACTGGATAAACTTGATGATGTCCAGGCCGTGCGTAAGCATTTCGTCGCTGTCTCGACCAATGCGGAGGAAGTATCGAATTTTGGCATCGACCCGGCCAATATGTTCGGCTTCTGGGACTGGGTGGGGGGACGTTATTCAATGGATTCGGCCGTTGGCCTCTCGACCATGATTGCCGTCGGGCCCGAAAATTTTCGCGCCATGCTGGCAGGCTTTCACGCGATGGACCAGCACTTCCGCACCGCACCATTTGACAAAAATTTGCCCGTCCTCATGGGACTGCTCGCGATCTGGTACAACAACTTCTTCGATAGTCAGACGATTGCTGTGCTGCCTTATGACCAATATCTCAAGCGCTTCCCAGCGTATCTGCAGCAATTGACGATGGAAAGCAATGGCAAACACGTTACGCTCGATGGCGCGCGTGTTAGCTATCAAACATCGCCCATCATCTGGGGAGAACCCGGCACTAACGGTCAACACTCGTTCTATCAACTTATCCACCAGGGTACGCGCCTGATCCCGTGTGATTTCATTGGCTTCTGCCAGACTCTGAATCCGTTGGATAAGCATCATGACCTGCTGATGGCAAATCTGTTCGCCCAGACCGAAGCATTGGCTTTCGGCAAAACCAGGGATGAAGTAAAAGCGGAGGGAACGCCGGACTGGCTGTGTCCCCATCGGAGCTTTGAAGGTAATCGTCCGAGCAACACTATCCTGGTCGAGCGTCTGACGCCCTATACACTTGGAACGTTGGTCGCTCTCTATGAACATAGCGTCTTTACGCAGGGAGCAATCTGGAATATAGATTCATTCGATCAATGGGGCGTTGAGCTTGGCAAGGCGCTTGCTCAGCGCATTGTCCAGGAGCTGGAGGATACAAGCGAACCGCCATTGAAGCATGACAGTTCAACCAACGCGCTGATACGGCGCTACGGTAGACTCAAAGCGAAACGGTCATGAACATCGGCCATGCACGATTACTTTACCCTTGTCTTTCGATTTCCGCTTTCTATTGATGTGTGCAGTTTTTAAATCCTGTTTTTCGGAGAAAACCTTGTGATGCTGATAATGCGCTCACAGAAATCGCAGGATGGAAGCCGCCTCCATGTGACACGTATCAGTACGGAGGATCAGCGCCCTTAAGCAGAAATATTATCTCCCGCAAGCATCTCCAAGCATCGCGGCTTACTCCACCGGAACAGCTCAATGACCGACCAAACACGATCTGATCAACTTTGTATCAATACGCTTCGCAGCCTATCGATTGATGCGGTGCAAAAAGCGCGTTCCGGTCATCCCGGCACACCCATGGGCGCGGCCCCAACTGTGTATTGTCTTTGGCAGCGCTTTCTGCGCTATGATCCGGAAGACCCGGAATGGTTGAACCGTGACCGCTTCGTTCTCTCGGCTGGCCACGCCTCGGCGTTGCTCTACAGCCTGCTTTATCTGACTGGCGTCAAGGCGACGGGGCCGCACTACGATGAAGCGGATCGGTTGGCTGTGACCCTCGATGATCTCAAGAGTTTCCGGCAAGCTGGCAGCCGTTGTACCGGGCATCCCGAATATGGCTGGACCTCGGGCGTGGAAACCACCACGGGACCGCTCGGACAGGGGGTGGCGGTTAGCGCCGGCATGGCAATCGCCGGCCAATGGCTGGCGGCCACCTACAACCGGCCCGGCTTTCAGTTGTTTGAGCATAACGCTTACGCGTTGTGCAGTGACGGCGACATGATGGAAGGGATCAGCAACGAAGCGGCATCGCTGGCGGGGAATCTTAAATTGGCCAATCTGTGCTGGATTTATGATGATAACCACATCACCATTGAGGGATCGACCGATCTTACTTTTACCGAAGACGTAGCCGCCCGATTTGCCAGCTACGGATGGAATGTAGTGCGAGTTAATGACGCGAACGACCTGGCGCTACTGACTCATGCTTATGAGACGTTTCTCGATACGCATGATCGCCCCACGCTCATTATTGTGCGGAGCCACATCGGTTATGGGGCGCCGCACAAGCAGGACACTCGGGAAGCGCATGGCGAGCCGCTGGGTATTGAAGAAGCAAGGCTGGCAAAAGAATTTTACGGCTGTGATCCTGACAAGCAATTTCATGTTCCCGGCGGTGTCCGGGAACATTTTCGAGTCCAGTCCGGCGCACGCGGAACAGCGGCGCACACCGCCTGGAGAAAACTATTTGCAAACTATCGCAATCAATATCCGGATCTGGCCGAACAAATTGACTGCATGCGGCAGCGCAAACTGCCGGCGGACTGGGACAGTGCGCTGCCTGTGTTCCCGACGGATACGACGGGTATCGCGACGCGCGAGTCATCCGGCAAGGTATTGAACGCGATCGCCGAGAAAATGCCGTGGCTGCTTGGCGGTGCGGCGGATCTGGCACCGTCGACGAAAACCGAGTTGAAGGGTGAATTTTACGGCGATTTTCTGGCGCCCAACCTGAATGGAAAACCGCACAACAATTACGGTGGACGCAATTTCCATTTTGGCCTGCGCGAGCATGCGATGTGCGCCATCGTCAGCGGAATGACCTTATCCAGATTACGCCCTTACGCCGCGAGTTTTCTCATTTTTACAGACTATTGCCGCGCGGCGATCAGACTGAGTGCGATGATGGAAATTCCCGTCATTTATATCTGGACACATGATTCGATCAGTCTGGGGGAGGACGGACCCACACACCAGCCCATCGAGCACCTTGCTTCATTACGCGCGATGCCCGGCATGATTGTATTGCGGCCGGCGGATGCAAATGAAGTCGTTGAGGCGTGGCGGATCATTATGCAATTTACAGACCGTCCGGTTTGCCTGATACTGACACGGCAAGCGGTAGCCACTTTGGATCGCACCACGTATGCGCCCGCAATAGGCGTGTCTCGTGGCGCATATGTGCTCGCTGACGCACCGGACCGGGAACCCGATGTACTGCTGCTGTCCACCGGAAGCGAAGTCTCACTTTGTGTCGCTGCTTATGAGCAGCTCAAGTTGGAAGGGATCAAGGCCCGCGTGATTAGCATGCCCTCGTGGGCACTGTTCGAGAATGAGAATCAAGCATACCGCGACAGCGTAATACCCCCGTGGATTCTGGCGCGTGTCGCAGTTGAAGAAGCGTCCGTCTTCGGTTGGGAACGCTATACCGGCAGCGGGGGACGCATTCTCGGCATGCATGGCTTCGGTCTATCCGCACCGGGAAAGGTGGTTGCAAAGCACTCCGGATTCGAGTCTGCACACGTTGTCGCCGCGGCCAGGGAACAGATTGCGCGTCACGCTTCAAGCAGCTAAGCCTGAACAGGTTAAATTTCACCCACGCAATTTTGCTTCCGGTACCGTCACAGTGAGATAGCATGATCCCAAATCAAAAGACAACCAGGAAAGTCAGCTCCTTTGCGGGAAAGCCCGCCCCGCCATCAATGCTGCTGAACGTACCCAGACTTGTTACCGCATATTACACGCAAATCCCCGATTGGTCAGTGCCGGCGCAAAGAGTTGCGTTCGGCACCTCGGGGCATCGCGGTTCGGCATTTGAAACAAGCTTCAATGAATGGCACGTGCTTGCCGCCACCCAGTCTATTTGTCAGTATCGAAAGCAACAGGATATCAATGGGCCGTTATTTCTGGGTATCGACACGCACGCCCTTTCCGAACCGGCATACGCCAGCGCACTTGAGGTACTGGCCGCAAATGGGGTCGAGGTCATGTTGTCCGCAAACGGCGAGTACACGCCCACTCCCGCAGTTTCTCACGCGATATTGACTTATAACCGCGGACGGACGAAGGGACTCTCCGACGGTATAGTCATCACGCCTTCTCACAATCCACCCGAAAGCGGTGGCTTTAAATACAATCCTCCGCACGGCGGCCCGGCGGGTGTCGAGATCACCGCGTTGATCGAGTCCATGTCTAATGAGTTCCTGAAAAATGAGCTCAAGGGAGTGAAAAGACAACGTTTCGAGGAGGCGTTGCGTGCTTCTACAACGCATCAGTACGACTTTCTCAATACCTACATAAATGACCTCGACCGTGTCATTGATATGAATGCGATACGCGGCGCGAACATCCGCATGGGAGTGGATCCGCTCGGGGGTGCCGGCGTACACTACTGGGGTACGATCGCGGAGCGCTATGGGCTGAATCTGACTGTTGTAAATGAAGCTGTCGATCCCGCTTTCCGTTTCATGACGCTCGATTGGGACGGCCGGATTCGCATGGACCCATCTTCACCTTACGCCATGCACGGGCTGATTGATCTGAAAGACCGCTTCGACATTGCGTTCGCGTGCGATACCGATCATGACAGGCACGGGATCGTTACCCGCAGTGCGGGCCTGCTGCCGGCGGATCATTATCTTTCCGTCGGCATTCACTACCTTTTTCAGCACCGCCCGGCGTGGAACGGTAACGTAGCGGTAGGCAAAACGGTGGTGAGCAGCCAGATGATCGATCGTATAGCCGTAAAACTTGGCCGACGGCTTTATGAGGTGCCGGTCGGCTTCAAGTGGTTTGTGGATGGTCTGCACGACGGTTCCCTCGGCTTCTGCGGCGAAGAAAGTGCCGGCGCATCGTTCCTTCGCCTCGACGGTACGGTTTGGACGACGGATAAGGATGGAATCACGCCGGCATTGCTGTCAGCGGAAATTACCGCGCGCATGGGCCGCGATCCCGGTGAGCTATACCAGGAACTGGAGCGCGAGTTTGGCAAATCTGTTTCAGAGCGTGTTGACGCGCCAGCCACTCCAGAACAAAAAAAGATTCTGGCTAAACTTTCGCCACAACAAATACGGTCCGCGGACTTGGCGGGTGAAAAAATTGAGACCGTTCTCACCCACGCACCGGGTAATGGTGCACCTATTGGCGGTATTAAGGTGATGGCCAAGAATGGATGGTTTGCGGCACGTCCGTCGGGTACCGAAGATATCTACAAGGTTTATGCCGAGAGCTTCAGTGGTGCCGATCATCTGCATCACATTCTTGAGGAAGCGCAGACGATAGTTGCTGATGCGCTTGCCGCGGCGACGAATGGCTAGCCTGCCTCAATAACCAAATGGGTGGCAGATCCCGTAACCAGCAATCTGATTACAATCGTGGACGCTACTATGTATCTCCGCACTAAGGAACCTCTGAGTAAGTTCTCAGCTACCGGAAAACTTGGGAGGCGATATTCAGAGTCTCCTGAGGGAAGTTCCCTGCCTTTGCATCCACGCTAGCGCCAATAAAATTGAATTCTTAACAGGAGGTCAAGATGCAACTGGGAATGATCGGATTGGGACGCATGGGTATAAACATGGTGGGACGCCTGATGAAGGCCGGAAACGAATGTGTGGTTTACGATCCTCGCGCTGAACCCGTCCAGGCACTGCGGTCGCAAGGTGCCGTCGGAACGTCCTCACTTGAGGAATTGATTGGTCGTCTGGCTACGCCGCGCATAGTATGGTTGATGGTTCCCGCGGCAGCAGTTGATGAAATTCTTTTGAAGGTCGCGTCGCTGGTTGACGCGGGCGACATTATTATTGACGGAGGCAATTCTTACTACCATGACGATATCAGGCGTGGCGCTGAGTTGAGCGCACGCGGAATCCATTACGTCGATGTCGGGACAAGCGGTGGCATCGCTGGTCGTGAGCGTGGATATTGTTTGATGATCGGCGGTGAAAAAGAAATTGTCCGTCACCTTGACCCGATCTTTGCAGCTCTCGCACCGGGTATTGACGCGGCGCCGCGCACGCCTGGCCGCCACGACAGCGACGGCACGGCGGAGCAGGGCTACTTGCATTGCGGACCGCATGGCGCGGGACATTTCGTCAAAATGGTCCATAACGGGATCGAATATGGACTCATGGCGGCTTATGCCGAAGGTTTGAATATCCTGCACAGCGCCAATGTCGGCAAGCGGGTGCGAGATATGGATGCGGAGACAACACCGATGCGTAACCCGCAATTCTACCAATATGAGCTGGATTTGCCGGAAATCGCCGAGGTCTGGCGACGAGGCAGTGTTGTGGCGTCCTGGCTACTCGATCTGACGGCGGAGGCTTTGACGGAGGATGCCGAACTCACCGAATTTTCCGGACGCGTCTCGGATTCCGGCGAGGGGCGCTGGACAACGCTGGCCGCGGTCGACGAAGGTGTGCCGGTGCCAGTGATTAGCGCTGCGCTCTTCAGCCGCTTTGAGTCCCGTGGTAATGCCGACTATGCTGACCGGTTGCTCTCCGCAATGAGGAAGCAATTTGGCGGCCATGGCGAGAAAAAGACAGGGGGCTGAGATGGATGAGACGGGCGGCGGCGCGACGTCATCCGATGCATTGGTATTGTTCGGGATAACGGGCGACCTTGCCCAGAAGAAGATCTTTCCAGCGCTTTATGCAATGGCGAAGCAAGGTTCTCTCAACGTGCCCGTGGTGGGCGTAGCCTCCTCGAATTATAACCTCGCGCAAATCCGCGACAGGGCGGCCGCGGCTGTGAGGAAATCCGGAAAAGTCGATGACCGAAACGCGCTGAGTCATCTTCTTTCCCTGCTTCGGTACGTAAGCGGCAATTACAAAGACCCTGAGACGTTCAAGGCAATCAAGGCGGCGCTGGGCGATGCCCGGCGCCCGGCACATTATCTCGCCATTCCGCCTTCGCTTTTTGCGACTGTCATAAAAGGGCTTGGCGCCGCACATTTGGCTGATCATGCGCGAGTTATCGTTGAGAAGCCGTTCGGACGCGACCTCGCCTCGGCACGAGAACTCAATCGCGTCGCGCGCTCAGTATTCCCGGAAGACTCGATCTTTCGCATCGACCACTTCCTCGGAAAGGAGGCGATCATGAATATTCTCTATTTCCGATTCGCCAATTCGTTCCTTGAACCGATCTGGAACCGAAATTACGTGGCTAGCGTCCAGATAACGCTGGCCGAGGATTTTGGCGTGGAGGGCCGCGGCGGATTTTACGAATCCGCAGGCTGCCTTCGCGACGTGATTCAGAATCATCTTTTCCAGATTGTCGCGCTGCTTGCCATGGAACCTCCTTCTCACAGAGGTTTTGGATCGGTTCAGGGCGAGAAAGTCAATGTCTTTCAGGCCATGCGTCCGGTAAAATCGGACGACCTGGTGCGTGGCCAGTATGCCGGCTATCGCAAGGAAGCTGGCGTTGCAAAGGATTCCGATGTCGAGACGTTCTGCGCCTTGCGTCTTTTCATTGACTCCTGGCGCTGGGAAGGGGTACCGTGGTATTTGCGTTCAGGCAAATTTCTCGCGGGGACAGCAGCGGAAGTCATTGTGCAGTTGAAGCCGCCCCCGCAACGGCTTTTCGCCGACTCGGGACCGGAGACTTGCGACGCCAACTATTTACGTTTCCGGCTCTCTCCCCTTTCCGCCATCGCCATCGCCGCGCGGGTCAAGCGTATGGGAAAAGAGTTTATTGGCAACCAGCAAGAACTCTGTCTGGTCGAGGAGCATTTTGGACGCGAATCACCTTACGAGCGGCTTTTGCATGACGCCATGATCGGCGATGGGACGCTCTTTACGCGTCAGGAAGCGGTAGAGGCTGCCTGGGCGGTGCTCGATTCCGTCCTCAAAACGCATCATCGGGCACTTCCCTACAAACGCGGAGGTTGGGGACCCAAAGCGGCCGAGGCGCTAATCGCGCCAGACGGATGCTGGCACAACCCGGAGTCAAGAATCTGACGCAGTGCGGCGTTCGCAATAGCATCAATGGCATGCGAGCCTGGTGCCGGGCCCATGAAATCGCCTCCCTGTTCAAGCCGCAATCCATCCCTTCGCTAACGCAATCCAATGCAACCAGGCTCCCATGGATGCTTGTTAAAATTGGAACCCTGAACAAGACAAACCACAAGTATAAAATATTTATAAATCATATCATTGATATGCATGATGAAATAAATAGATATCCACGTGCAAGACAGGGTTAACGAATTTTTCATGTTAAGGCGACGCTTTTTTCACATGCCGCATGTTATTTTTGGCCAGCATAATGTCATTCTTGTCTTTCCATATTGGATTTCATACTTTCAGGAGGGCTTACCTTATGAATATATCATTACTTCGGTTATCGCAATCAACCGTACTCACCTCTGCCATTTTTTTCTGCGCACTGCCTGCCGCGCAAGCGGATAGGCTGGCGGATAATCTGGCCGCAATGGAGGCGCAGAGCCCGATTAATATCACTACCAATAACACGACTTTTGAAAAGAACTTACCTCCAATGCTATTTACGTTGAATTCCGATACCCAGCTTAAGGTAATCAATAATGGCTCGCCTGGCGTGGAGAAAACCGCCGCCAGGGCTAATGTCGTCGATCCCGGCGCGGGGTCGGTGACAGTTGGTGGAGATACATATAGATTGTCCCAGTTCCACTTTCATACACCCGCGGAACACCTGGAGAATGGCTATAAATTTCCCATGGAGATGCATCTGGTATTTGCCGACGCCAACAAAAACCTGCTTGTTGTCGGCCGATGGGTCGAGGAGGGGGCCTTCAATAAAGCGCTTGCCCCGATTTTCTCTAACCTGCCGCATTCCGTAACCGATACGCTCACCGTCGATCATTTCAATTTGAATGCGCTGATTCCGGACAACCTGAATTCCTTTCGCTACGATGGATCGCTCACGACACCCCCATTCTCGGAAGGCGTAAAATGGATCGACCTGGCGCAACCGCTGGACATGTCCGCGGAGCAAATCAACGCTTACAGTTCGCTTTTTCCCGACGGCGATGCACGTGAAATTCAGATGGTCAACGGCCGAACGATACTCACCGATATGCCGGGATTTGCCACTGTCGCTGTGGTTCCGGAACCGGAAACCTATACCATGCTGCTGGCGGGACTGGGCCTGATAGGTTTTGTTGCCAGGCGGCGCCTTGTCAACCGGGGTTTTATGGGTTCTGTTGCATAAATTTCCGTAAGCAAGAAATGGTAAGTGCGCTTTTTTTACTTCCACCATCTCAAATAGATGGTGGAAGATCGAAACACGAATCTATCGATCATTCCGAATTCCTGCTGAGTTAATAGTTTCTTCCTGCTTGACCGCGAGCCATGGATTCTTTCAATGGGAATTTTTGTTCGGGCTAAACATGTCGGCATGTCTTTGCTACAGCCTCGTAGTCCGGTGAAATGAAAATGCGCGTCATTCCGTTCGTCATTATTTCTTTTCTGTTCGCTCTCGCACCTTCTGCCCATGCCCAGAATATGGAGTGGGTTAGTCTCAACGCTGAAGCAAGGTCACTCTATCAGGGTGGTCAGTATAATCAGGCGGTAGTGCTGGTCAAAAGGGCACTTGATATTGCCCGGAAGGAATGGGGTACCGATCATCCCAATGTGGCCCAAACGCTGAACAATCTCGGTTTAATCTTTCAGGGCCAGGGGGAATACGCCCAGGCGGAGCCGCTTTACAAGCACTCGCTGGCAATTTGGGAAAAAACGCTTGGACCCGATAGTCCCGCAGTGGCCAAGGGGATGAATAATCTGGCGGAACTCTATCGTGCCGAAGGACGATATGCGCAGGCCGAATCGCTCTACAAGCGTTCGCTGGCAATCTGGGAAAAAGCGCTTGGGCCTGACCATACCGATGTGGCCGCGAGTCTCAACAATCTTGCGCTGCTCTACAAGATCCAGGGCCATTACGCGCAGGCCGAACCGTTATATCAACGCTCCCTCGCAATCTGGGAACAATCCGCTGGACCAGAACATCCTGATGTGGCCATAAGCCTGAATAACTTTGCGGGGCTTTATCGCGCGCAGGGTAATTACGCGAAGGCCGAACCGCTATACACTCGCTCGCTGGCAATCTGGGAAAAAACTTTCGGGCCTGATCATCCGAATGTCGCCCAAGGCCTGAACAATCTTGGGGAATTATATACTGCCGAAGGTAACTTTACCTTGGCCAAACCACTTTTCAAGCGTTCGCTGGCAATCAGCGAGGAAGCTCTTGGACCCGGCCACCCAAATGTGGCAACAACCCTGAATAACCTTGGGGAGCTTTATTTTGCGCAGGGTAATTACGCGGTGGCTAAACCATTCTTCGAACGCTCGCTGGCGATCTGGGAGAAATCTCTCGGACCTGATCACCCCCATGTGGCCTTGAGCCTGAATAATCTTGCGAAGCTCCATGAGGCCCAGGGACGATACCCGGAGGCCGAACCGCTCTTCATCCGCTCCCTGTCGATCCTGGAGAAAGCTCTTGGCCGCAACCATCCCAATGTGATCCTAAGTCTGAATAATGTCGCGGAGTTCTACAGGAAATCCGGCAGGGAAATAGAGGCGGCGGCGATGGAAAGGCGGGTATCAGTCGCCGAATAAAAAAAGTGGGTACACCATGGCATGGCTTCTCATCAATGTTTGTTCTACCTGGGTGTTCCGCCAGTGAGTGTCCATCAAGGCATTATCGAGCTGAAGTTACAGTCATTTTTCCTTGGGAATTTTAAAATTGTTTCTCTGTGGAACAAGTTTCTGGCAAAATTGGGATGATCACAAGCACACTACAATGGTGGGAGAAGTGGTAACACAGTCGATGATCCCGAAGAGTGCGCTACGAGAGCTTGGTTTTTCCGTAACTCCCATGGAGCTTATATAAAGTTTTCTTGGGTTGGTTTATGTACGCTAACGCGCCGAAAAGGCATGGGATCCCGCGAAGCATTTCATTTGGCTATTTTTCTGAACCGGACAAAAGAAGAATACCATGAAACATACTTCCATTCCGAGTAGCGCTTCAGCCCGGTTCGTGGCGCTTGCCGGTATCATGGTTTTCGGCGTAATGAGCGCATCCCATGCGCAGACTGGCGCGATGGCACAGCTTGGTGCCCCTGTGTCCGCACAGGGCGGCTCAATCGTGGCGCAGCTCTCGTCAAGATGGGGAGACGCCGCCACAGGTCAAAGAGATTCGCCACCCGAAAGTGGTAACGCTGTCCCTGCACAAGGCACACCTGATCAGGCGAGTTCTCCGTCCGCGGAACAAGTGCCTGTGTCTAGCTCGTGCAGATACGCTACTTTGGAACAGGAAAGCTTTTTCTGCAAAATGAGAAGGATCTTCTACGGACGCGACACCTCTGGGCCGAATCAGGATGTGGACCGTAATATTTCGGCGGGCGGCGCGGGAGGCTAGTTTTTGGTGTTCCGGCGTCAGAATAGTATCCGTCCCGCTATTTCGCTGGACTAACGACAGAGGGATTATTATGAAACATAATTCCATTTTGAAAAACTCTGCGATCCGGTCAGTGGTGCTGGCCGGCATCGTGATGTACACCGTGGCGAGCGTATCCCATGCCCAGACCGGCGCGACAGGACGTGACATTACTCCGGTTCCTGGACAGGGCGGTTCGGCAGCGGGACAGTCATCGCCCGGGCAACAAGGCGCCACACCAAGCCCGGGGGGTTCACTGCCAAAAAATAGCAATGCTGCTTCCGGACAAGGCACGTCCGATCAGACGGATGCTTCACCAGTCCCGTCATCCGCAAAACAGGAGTCCGGCCCGGGCGGGCACTCTACACCGGAACAGGAAAGCTTTCTCCGCAAGATTATAAGGATTTTCTCCGGACCTGACTCTTCCTCTGGACCGAACCGGGACGTGGACACCAATATTTCAGCAGGGGGCGCCGCGGGAGGATGACATTCAGCACCCGAGCCGGAACGGAATACGCGCCGAGAGCATCAGATTGGCATCTGCGCCGTGACCCCAGATCCCTGATTCCACGCATCATACAAGCAATATAGCTCCTGTTCTATAACGTTATTGTCATAATATCGATTGAATCGATCGAACAGCCGCGCGACTGATTTCACTCGGAAAATCATTCAAGTCAGCCGCCAGGAAAAATCACTCCCACATAAAAACATCTATCTGACCGTGCGCTTGCGGCATTTTCAACAGTCGTCGCAACCGGTACCCGCCTTATCCCTTCCATAAAACATCACATTCGCACACCGGCAACCTCGCCTGCATCACGTCCATACACCGCTGGATTCTGGCAGGAACAAAGGTAACCTGACCTTTTCTTCACTTCTATTTAACATTTTCTTAACAAATGTTTTACCAATTTTCACGTTCACATGACATTTCTTTGACACCCACCATGCTATTTTTTCCCACCAGCGTAAGTTTTTCAAATACTTGAAATACTGAAGCCCATTGAGAAACAAGAGCACGTAATTTTAATACTTTTAAAAGCGTTAGCCTCGCTACATTCAATTCTGAGATCCGGAGTAACCTGATGAAGCCTAGTTTTTCATTAAGCTTTTTTTCCTGTTGTTTATTTTCGACTACTCTATATGCTCAGGCCATTGATCTGTATGTGGACACCAAAACCAAACAGATCTATTCGGAGCCGGGGGCTGGACGTGTACGCATGGGTTCCTTTGAAAAAGTGCCGGATAAACCCGTGAGCCCATCCGCTAATGCAGGTTCGGGTCAAGCATCGGCCACTGGCAAGGACGCCGGCGTGGCCCAAGCCCCGCAAGGCGCGCCGGTAAGCACGAGTCCCGCGGACAAGTCAAAAGGTATGGCTCCGGAACCATCGAAAGGAGGATTTGGCTACGCGGATTGGAAAGAAAAGGACCCATTCAAGTGGAATCTGAATGCGGACGGAAGCCAGTATCTCAAATTTGGCTTTCTTAACCAGGCCCAGGTACGGTTTGAAGAAAATAATCCGGGATCGCTGATACAAGGCAAGCCCGTGGATGATACGACCGATATCGGTCTTCGCCGGACACGGCTCGTACTTCAAGGGCAGCTCACCGATCGGGTATACTTTTACACTCAGTACGGAATGAATAATATCAACTTCCTGACTCAACAGAACGGCAATAGACATATTGCATCCTATTTTCATGATGCCTTCGCTGAACTGCGGCTGACTGAGGGGAATCAAATGACGGTAGGGGGGGGGCTCGGCATGTTTAACGGCCTGTCCCGCTTCAGTGCCCCCAGCGTCAGCACCATTCTGACAATGGATGTCCCGGTCGGCGCTCAATACACTGCGGAACGGACATCCTCGTTTAACCGGCAACTGGGCATTTATCTTCGCGGTCAGATCAGCAAGTTTCGCTATATTGTAGCAGCGAACGATTCGTTCCCGATAACAACCGACGGAATACCGAATGACGGTGCCATCTCGCCAAACGCTGCCAATTTTGCCCAGGTTGGCCATAACAAGAATTATACGGGGATGTTCTACTGGAATTTCTGGGATGTCGAACCGAATACCAACCCCTATATGCAGGGAACCTATCTGGGCAAGAAGAGCATATTGAATCTTGAAGCCGGTTTTGCCACACAAAAAGCTGCCACGTGGACGGGTACCTCGGCGGCGGACGCGAACTTCCATAATATGACACACTGGTCAGTCGCTATGTATCTGGACGCGCCAGTGGATAAGGTAAAGGAAACAGCCATTTCCGCTTACGCAGGATACTTTAATATGGACTATGGGCCAAATTATCTCCGCCAAAACGGCAATGGCCAGAACTCGGCTAACGGGCTTGGCCCGACCGGCAGTATCAATGGAGCAGGCAATACCTATGCGATGTTTGGTACGGGTGACATGGTGTATGCGCAGATCGGGTATCTGCTGCCTAAAGACTTGCTGGGAGGAAATAATGGCCAACTACAGCCTTATGCCTCTATAACGAGTGCGAAGTGGCAGGCCCTGCATGATCAGATGAATGTATTTAGCGCCGGAGTCAACTGGTTGCTAAAAGGGCATAACAGCAAGATCACCTTTGATTACCAAAATAGGCCTATATTCAATTTCAATGCTGCGCACGAGGCCGTAAAAACTTCGAGCAGAGGGCAATTCGTCTTGCAGTATCAGGTCGCTTTCTAGCAACTCATATCCAGATTCTCTTGATTCAATCCTTGGGTGGAAAAACCTGCTTGGGTCGATAAAGGTCCTTATTCTTCATACGAACCCCGGCGACAAATCAGCCGGGTTCGGTGCTTCGTGGACATAATATCGTTGTCATATCAAATGATGTCTATTGCCTAGACTCAGATCGGCATCAACTCGCACCAGCGCTCGGAATCGACGGACGCCCCAATACTGTTAGGTGTTTTCTCGCGTATCTGCCTATTTGTCTAATAAACATCATCCATTCATTATCCTATTGCATGACGAATGCAATACTGATACTGAAATACTTGTAAATCTGTGTAGAAATTGTGAGTGTGTTAGCGCACGGAAATATAGGGGCAGGTAGCGTAGTGTTTAAATTACAATGCCACAAATAGCTCATCGTCATCGGTTTGGAATGAAGACCAGACCGCAACGAGAATGCAAGACCGTGACGAACCAATATGAAGACATCCAGGCGTTTAAGCGAAGCCTGCAAGCGATGTATGCACGCTAGGACAGATCCCGCAAGATCTAACAGGAGATTGCGCAATGAAGGAGAATGTCAGTGATTTTTTAGTGCGGCGTTTGTCTGAATGGGGGATAAAACGCATTTTCGGGTTTCCGGGCGATGGCATCAACGGCATCATGGGTGCGTTAAACCGCGCTTCAGATAAACTCGACTTTATACAGGTCCGGCATGAAGAAATGGCCGCATTCATGGCATGTGCCCATGCCAAATTCACGGGTGAAGTAGGCGTTTGCCTGGCTACCTCGGGTCCCGGCGCGATTCATCTGCTCAATGGCCTATATGACGCCAAACTCGATCACCAACCAGTGGTCGCTATTATCGGACAGCAGAAACGTGCCGCGCTCGGCGGCAATTATCAGCAGGAAGTCGACCTCATTTCGTTGTTTAAAGATGTCGCGCATGAATACGTGCACATGGTTTCAACGCCGGCGCAAATGCGCCATATCATCGACCGCGCCATGCGTATCGCGCAGGTTGAGCGCAATGTATGTTGCATCATCGTGCCCAATGACATTCAGGAGATGGATGCTGAAAAACCTCCGCGCGAGCACGGCACGATACATTCGGGAATCGGCTACAAGGCGCCGCGCGTCGTGCCACGGACTGAGGATTTGCAGCGCGCCGCCGACGCGCTCAATGCCGGCTCAAAAGTCGCCATATTGGCTGGCGCGGGCGCGCTGAACGCGACTCGCGAAGTGATCGAGGTGGCGGATCTGCTCGGTGCCGGCATCGCCAAAGCCTTACTGGGCAAGGCGGCTGTTCCCGACGACCTGCCCTTTGTGACCGGCTCGATCGGCCTGCTGGGGACCAAGCCGAGCTACGACATGATGATGGGATGCGACACCCTGTTGATGATTGGATCGAGCTTCCCGTATTCCGAATTTCTACCTGAGGAAGGCCAGGCGCGCGGAGTCCAAATCGACATCAATGGCCGCATGATCAGCATTCGTTACCCAATGGAAGTGAATCTGGTTGGCGACAGTGCGGAAACGTTGAAGCTGCTGATCCCATTACTGAAAAGAAAAGATGATCGTACGTGGCGCAACCGGATTGAAAGACACGTGGCGCGATGGTGGAGAACCATGGAAGCGCGGGCAATGGAATCCGCCAATCCAATCAACCCGCAAAGGGTATTCTGGGAACTTTCTCCACGCCTGCCGGATAACTGCATTCTCACTTGCGATTCAGGCTCTTCGGCTAACTGGTATTCGCGCGATTTAAAAATTCGTCAGGGCATGATGGCCTCGCTCTCAGGGGGGCTCGCGACAATGGGCCCAGGTGTGCCCTATGCGATCGCGGCCAAGTTTGCTCACCCGGATCGGGTGGTGATTGCCATGGCAGGGGATGGCGCAATGCAAATGAATGGCATAAATGAACTCATTACCATCGGCAAATACTGGCGGCGCTGGAGCAATCCGCATCTTGTCGTAATGGTCCTCAATAATCGTGACTTGAATCAGGTGACGTGGGAACAGCGGGCTATGGAGGGTGATCCGAAATTCGAGGCTTCCCAGGATGTGCCCGATTTCCCCTATGCCGCATACGCGGAATTGATCGGCCTTCGCGGTCTCCGCGTCGACCAACCGGAAAAGCTGGGCAATGCATGGGATTATGCGCTAAGCGCGGATCGACCCGTGGTACTGGAAGCCTACACTGATCCGGACGTACCGCCGCTGCCGCCGCACATAACGTTCAAGCAAGCACGAGCGTACACGTCGGCAATACTCCACGGCGACTCCGATTCTACTGGCATTATCAAGCAGTCGGTTAAGCAGATTTTCGCGTAGTGAGCGCCGAAATGAATGCCCCGACTATCTTGACGCGACTCAAGGACGGCGGGCCACGCATTGCCGAGGTGCGGGTATCGGCTTTCACCATCCCCACCGCCACACCGGAATCTGACGGCACGTTCGAATGGAATGCGACAACTTTGGTGGTGGTTGAGATTGATGGAGGAGGAAAAACCGGTATCGGCTTTACTTATGCCGATACCGCCACCGCAAAACTGATTCACGATATGCTAGCTGATATCGTTATCGGGCGGCACGCGCTCGACGTCGGCGACTGCTGGAACGCCATGGTTGCCGCCATCCGTAATCTGGGGCGGCCCGGCATTTGTTCAATGGCGATCGCGGCGGTCGATAACGCGTTATGGGATCTGAAGGCCCGTATTCTCGGTCTGCCGCTGGTTTCGCTGTTGGGACCGGTACGGACCGCGGTGCGGATCTATGGAAGCGGTGGCTTCACCTCTTATAGCCTTGCTGAATTGCAAAAGCAGCTTGCCGGTTGGGCCTCAAGCGGAATCACCTGCGTCAAAATGAAGATCGGACGCGAGCCGGGCAAAGATGTCGCCCGCGTCACCGCGGCGCGCGAGGCCATTGGTGAGAACACGGAACTCTTTGTCGATGCCAATGGCGCGTATTCGCGCAAGCAGGCGCTGACCATGGCGTTTTTATTCGCGGAATCCGGCGTGTCATGGTTTGAAGAACCGGTATCAAGCGACGATCTCGAAGGTTTGCGATTGATGCGCGATGGCGCGCCGCCTGGAATGGACATCAGCGCGGGAGAATACGGTTACGAAAGCGGTTATTTTCGCCGCATGCTACAGGCAGGAGCCATTGACGTGCTCCAAGCCGATGCAACCCGGTGCGCGGGTATTAGCGGCTTCATGCAGGCGGCCGCTCTATGCCAGGGATTTAATCTGCCGCTATCCAGTCATTGCGCGCCGTCGATTCACATCCATCCGTGCTGCGCCACGACACCAGTCCGTCATCTGGAATATTTTTACGATCATGTCCGGATAGAAAAGATGCTATTTGACGGGGCAATCGAACCTAAGGATGGTTTACTGACTCCCGATTTGACGCGTCCCGGCCTGGGGCTGGAATTCAAGCGCACCGATGCGGCACGGTATGCGGTATGAACATCACGCCGCCGTTTAGCCAACCATATCGGACAATACAACCATGACGGCTTCGCTTCTCGATGCGCAGGTTCTAGCCGCCGAGTTAAGAGACGAGATTAGGGGCGAGGTACGTTTCGACGATGGCAGCCGCGCGCTTTATGCAACGGATGGCTCGAATTATCGCCAGGTTCCGATCGGTGTGGTCATCCCGAAATCCGTTGATGATGTTATTGCGACGGTTGCCGCCTGCCGTAGGCATGGCGCGCCGGTGCTCTCCCGTGGCGGAGGGACCAGTCTGGCGGGCCAGTGCTGTAACGTAGCCGTCGTCATGGATATGTCCAAGTATTTTAATCGCATCCTCGACCTAAACCCGGAGAAAAGAATCGCACGCGTTGAACCCGGATGCGTACTCGACAACTTGCGGGACGCCGCCGAAAAACATCATCTGACTTTCGCGCCCGATCCTTCGACGCATAGCCACAATACACTGGGCGGTATGATTGGCAATAACTCGTGTGGTGTGCATTCGGTAATGGGCGGCAAGACAGTTGACAATGTCATTTCTCTGGATGTGCTGCTCTATGACGGCACACGCATGACTGTCAGCAAGACCGATGCTGAGGAATTCGCACGTATCGTGGCGGCGGGAGGACGGCGCGGCGAGATCTATGCGCAATTGAAAGCGCTGTGCGACCGGGAGGCTGACCAGATCCGCGCACGTTACCCGAAAATACCGCGACGTGTATCTGGCTATAACCTGGATGATCTATTGCCAGAAAATGGGTTTGACATCGCGCGCGCTTTGGTCGGCACTGAAAGCACTTGTGTTGTGATTCTTGAGGCGACGCTGCGTCTCGTAGACAGCCCGCCCGGCCGGTCGCTTCTGGTACTCGGCTATCCGGATGTATATAGCGCAGGCGATCATGTGCCGGATGTTCTCAAGTTTAGCCCCATCGGCCTTGAAGGCATAGATGACCGTCTCATCGCGGATATGAAGGCTATCGGGCTACATCCGGAGGACATACAGTTGTTGCCGGAAGGTGGCGGCTGGTTACTCGCCGAATTTGGCGGCAAAGATAAAGCCGAATCCGACGCACGCGCGAATGCATGCATGCACGCTTTGAAGCAAGTCGACAATGCGCCGGCAATGAAGTTGTTCGATGACAGGGAAGAGGAAAAAATGATCTGGAAGGTGCGCGAATCCGGATTGGGAGCTACCGCGCACGTACCCGACAAAAAGATCACTTGGGAAGGCTGGGAAGACGCCGCCGTCCCGCCGGATAAGGTCGGCGCGTATTTACGCGATTTTCGTAAACTGTTGGAAAAATTTGGCTATGGATGCGACCTCTATGGGCATTTTGGTCAGGGTTGCATCCACACCCGCATAGATTTCGATCTGGAAACGCATGATGGCATCCAGACCTTTCATTCGTTCTTGAATGAAGCGGCAGACTTGGTGGTGAGCTACGGCGGCTCGTTATCGGGCGAACATGGCGACGGTCAATCGAAAGCCCAGTTTCTGCCCAAAATGTTCGGTGAAGAACTGGTACAAGCCTTTCGCGAATTCAAATCGATCTGGGATCCGGACTGGAAAATGAATCCCGGAAAAATCGTTGATGCATATCTGCCGACGGAAAATCTGCGTCTGGGCACAGGGTACAACCCGCCGCAACCGGCGACGCATTTTCAGTATCCAAGGGATAAGGGCAACTTTGGCCGCGTAACCTTGCGCTGCGTTGGCATCGGCAACTGCCGTCAGCAGCGCTCGCAAACCATGTGCCCCAGCTACAAGGCAACGCGCGAAGAAAAACACTCCACGCGCGGCCGTGCGCGCTTGTTGTTCGAGACCATGCGCGGGGAAGTGATTAAGGATATGTGGCAAAGCGAGGAAATGAAAGAATCGCTCGACCTGTGCCTCGCCTGCAAAGGTTGTCTGGGAGATTGCCCGGTCAATGTCGACATGGCGACCTACAAGGCCGAGTTTTTGTCACATTATTACGAGCACAAAAGACGGCCCCGCCAGGCTTACGCTTTTGGCTGGATCGATCGCTGGGCACGGCTCGCGGCTTATGCCCCGGGGACGATTAACTGGATCACACAAACGCCCGGTTTGAGCGCGCTTGCGAAAAATATGGCTGGCATGCCGCGGCAGCGTCGCGTTCCACAGTTTGCACCGGAAACATTTTTACATTGGTTCAAACAACGTGTGCCGGGCAATCAGGACAAGCCACCGGTCATCCTTTGGCCGGACACGTTTAATAATCATTTTCACCCGGAAACCGCCAAGGCCGCCGTTTCCGTGCTAGAGGCCGCGGGTTTTCAGGTACGGGTACCGGCGCGAAACGTTTGTTGCGGGCGGCCGCTTTACGATTTCGGCATGCTGGATCAAGCGAAGAAGCAACTGCGCCAGATACTCACGGATATGCGGGAAGACATCAACAATGGCGTACCGGTCGTCGGTCTCGAGCCTGCTTGCGTTGCCGTGTTCCGCAACGAATTGATGAACCTTTTCCCTGGCGACGAGGTCGCCAAAAGGTTAAGCCGGCAGACATATTTTTTCAGTGAATTTCTTCTTAAGAAGGCACCCGGATTCCCTTATCCGCGCCTCGTACGTAAAGCCGTGCTGCACGGCCATTGCCATCAGAAAGCGCTTATTAAAATGGAAGGCGAAGAAGCCATTCTTAAAAATATGGGAGTGGATGTGGAAAGTCTCGACTCGGGTTGTTGCGGCATGGCCGGTTCATTTGGCTTCGATAAAGAGAAATATGACGTGTCGATTCAAGTCGGGGAATTGGTTTTGCTGCCAGCCGTGCGAGCCGCTGCTGACAACACATTGATAGTGGCCGATGGATATAGCTGCCGAGAGCAGATTTCGCAAACGACGAACCGGCAAGGTTTGCATATAACCGAAGTGATTCACATGGCGATGCAAAGTTAGCTTATAGCCTGGAAGGAGACATGATGAGGGCAGATCGGAAGCCACAAGTTGTTGTGATCACCGGTGCGGGTGCGGGTATTGGCCGTGCGACGGTACGGGAATTCGCCAGGAGCGGTTCCTGCATTGGCCTCATCGCACGCGACCGGGAGCGCCTTGAGCAGGCGGCGACCGAAGTGCGCGATCTGGGCGGCCAAGCAATCGTCTGCGTTGCCGATGTAGCCGACGCGACGCAGGTCGAAGCGGCGGCGGCGGCAATCGAGGCGGCGTTCGGTCCCTTCGACGTATGGATCAACGACGCGATGGCGACGATATATTCCCCCTTCAGCGAGATCTCAGCGGAAGATTTCAAGCGAGCTACCGAAGTCACCTATCTGGGCGCGGTGTATGGCACCATGGCCGCCCTCAGGCGCATGAAAAAGCACGATCACGGCGTTATCGTCCAGGTGGGATCGGCACTTGCCTATCGGGCGATTCCGTTGCAGGCGCCTTATTGCGGCGCTAAGTTCGCGATTCGCGGATTCACTGACGCGTTGCGCAGCGAACTGCTGCATGACCGCAGCAATGTTCGCGTAACAATGGTACAGATGCCGGCGCTCAATACGCCACAGTTCGACTGGGGCAAGAACCATATGCCTATGAGGCCGCAACCGGTGCCGCCGATTTTCCAGCCGGAAACCGCAGCAAAGGCTATTTTCTGGGCGGCGCACCATAAGCGGCGAGAAGTTTATGTGGGATGGCCATCATTGAAAGCGATCTGGGCAAACAAATTCATTCCCGGCTTGCTCGATCGTTATCTCGCCCGCACCGGTTATACGGGGCAACAGGACGGCGAAGCGGCCGGCCCGTCACGCCCCGACAACTTATGGAAACCTGTCAGCGGCGATTTCGCTGCCCATGGCCGGTTCGACAATCGCGCGAAACCCGGAGGGATGGAGCTTTGGGCAACCCTCTATCGCGGACCAATCATTATGGGATTACTTTGCGTGGCAACCCTTGCTTTCGCACATTTTCAACCGGCATCGAAACAAAGGACGCGAAAGAGGTTTCACCAAGATAAAGATTGATAGTTCTGCCCCTGCCGATGCTGCGCAACCTGAGGATACGAACGATGATAAATGGTGAGGCATTCGGACATCCCGGTTTAGCGCCCAACTGGGCATCCAGCGCGAAGCAAGGAATTGGTACGTCACTCTCGGCGGCATCGCCCGTGTGGTTTACGCTGGGCCACGGTATCCTGAATGAAATATATTTCCCGAGCGTGGATACGGCCAACACACGTGATGCGCAGTATCTTGTTGCAGATGAGACCAGCTTCATGCACGAAGAGAAGCGCCACATGAAACATAGCGTGGAGTATTCTGATCCTCGATCCTTGGCCTTCCGTCAAACCAATACGGATCATCAGGGCCGCTATCGCATCGTCAAAGAGACAATTAGTGACGCCAATGCGCCGGTCGTACTGGTGCATACGCGCTTTGAGCCGTTGCGGCCGGAAGCGAATAACTACCGGATTTATACGCTGGTTGCACCGCACATCGGCAATCAGGGGATGGGTAATTCAGCACGTAGTATTACTGTCGATGGCAGGGATTGTCTGGTGGCGGAGCGTGCTGGACGTGCCTTGGCGGTGATCGCCTCGATTCCGTTCCTGAAACGTTCGTGCGGTTTTGTTGGTGCGAGCGATGGCTGGACCGATCTGAATGACAATTTCCGCATGGATTGGGAATTCGCTTCGGCGAGCGGCGGCAATGTCGCGCTGATAGGGGAGCTTGATACCCGGCATGAACGTGAGTGGGTGCTTGCCATCGGTTTTGGCGCTTCCGGTGAAGAAGCGGCGCATGCCGCCATAAAATCGCTGACGCGCGGCTGGGAGCACGCGCGTCAGCGTTATCTGCGCGATTAGCATGCATACTGCGACAGCCTGATGGATCTCAGCGCGGTGAGTGCTGACGGTGGACGCACTTACTACACCAGCGCAATGCTGATACGCGCGCATGAAGATCGCCTGCATCCTGGCGCGATATGCGCCTCATTGTCCATCCCTTGGGGAGAGATCCATGGAGATCAGGACGTAGGCGGCTATCACCTGGTATGGCCGCGTGATCTGGTACAGGCCGCCACCGCGGCGCTGGCGGCGGGCGATGTTGATCTGGCGGTGCGCGTGGTCCGTTATTTGGCGTCGATACAATCAGATGACGGCGGCATGCCACAAAATTGCTGGGTGGATGGCCGCCCGCATTGGCGGGGCATCCAATTGGGCGAGGTCGCATTTCCCATCATGCTCGCCTGGCACTTGCACAACAAAGGACTGCTGGGAGGATTCGATCCCTTTCCCATGGTAAAAGCGGGGGCGGCATATATTATTAAATGGGGTCCCGGTTCGCCCCAGGAGCGTTGGGAAGAAGATGCTGGCATCGCCCCTTCGAGTCTCGCAACGCTAATCTCTGCATTGGTTTGTGCGGCCGGCATTGCGGCGAAGCGTGGCGATGGGCAAATAGAGAAACTATGCCTGGAGACTGCGGATTACTGGACGAGCAATGTCGAGCGCTGGACTTATGCCACACGTGGTTCGCTTCTCCAAGATAATCCGGAATATTACGTACGCATCAGTTCCATTGATAAAAAAGAAAATTCCGGCATCCCTGATCCCGATAACAGCTATGTCCAGATCAAAAATCTGCCAGGCGGGGCACAACGTTATCCAGCCCATGAAATTATCGGCGGCGGATTTCTTGGGCTGGTCCGTTATGGAATACGCAGCTCCGGCGACGAACGTATACTTAAAACGTTGGTTGTTTACGACGCCACTCTGAAAGTCGATACACCGTACGGCCCCGGCTGGCACCGGTATAACTATGACGGTTATGGACAAAAGGCAAGCGGCGACCCTTACGATGGCGCGGGAGTTGGCCGGCTCTGGCCGTTGCTGACCGGCGAGCGCGGTCATTATGAGATTGCGGCCGGCCGTACGGTACATCAATACATCAGAACAATGGAAAGTTTCGCGAGTGCCTGCGCCCTCATCCCTGAGCAGGTATGGGATACCGCGGATATTCCAGCGCAACATATGTTCAGTGGGCGTCCCACCGGTTCGGCAATGCCGCTCGTCTGGTCTCATGCCGAGTATATCAAGCTGCTGCGCTCAGAACATGATGCAGCGGTCTTCGATTTGATAGTACCGGTGCGCAAACGTTATATAGATGACGGAGTGACCACGGACCTGCAAGTATGGACATTCAAGCAGAAGCTGCGTGAGCTTCATCCGAAACAGGCGTTGCGCATAGAAGTCTATGCGCCAGCTCGCCTGCATTGGACCGCAAACAACTGGGTAACGATACATGATACCGAACTGTCTCACGCTGGCTTGGATGTTTATGCGCATGAATTTGATAGGGAGCAATTCAATCATGCCAGCGCTGTGAAGTTTACGTTTTACTGGTATAGCACGAAAAAATGGGAGGGAAGCGATTTCAGTGTGGGAATCGATAAAAAAGCGTCTGGCTTACAGCGTAACCCTGGCCGAACGCAAGAATCTGAGCCCAGCATCGGTTGAACGGTGCCCGCAAAACGCTGGAGGTTCGAAGCGATGCATTTGTGCTTACTCGGACCGCAAGATCGAACAGAAGATTGCGCAATAAAAAGAAAATGTCGTGAGCGGCCTACTGGTTAGTACCGGCGCACACAGGGCGCAACACGAGATTATCGGGTTAGCCGATATGCTCGAGGCGGATTCCGGAACACGAGAGGCGGAGCGGTTTCAAGATTGATAGTTTGACAGGAGAATGATAAACATGAACAAGTCCGCGGGACATAAGCGCTGGGTGATCGCCGATGGGTACATTCCGCCCGCCAGCACTGGCAATAGCCGGCAACTGGTGAGTCACGACGCGATGTGTATTCTCAACAGCGGCGATCAGGATGCTCACATTGCTGTCACCATTTTCTTCGCCGATAGGGAGCCTGCCGGGCCTTACAATATCATCGTTAAAGCATCGCGCACCAAACACATCCGCTTCAATGATTTCACCGATCCCGCACCGGTGCCGCACGACACCGATTATGCCAGTGTAATCGAATCTGATGTGCCCATTGTCGTTCAGCATACACGCTTGGATTCTCGTCAACCCGCCCTGGCGTTGATGAGCACGATAGCCTATCCAATATCAAATTAAGGGATGGTGTATAACGAATGTCCGCCAATTCTAACCGCGACTTGCCCGCGCTGGCGGTCGAACTGCCGCGCTTCCGGGAACACAGCGTTGGCGGCAACTCAAGCCATGGAGGAAGCTGGGCCACGGCAACGCAATGAATTCATTCGCCTGAAACCCGTGATCAAATGTTGGAGGAAATCTGGTTGGAATTCCTGTTTCTCACGCGAGTCAGCCCGTTCTTTGTGGCCGATTTGTCTCGGAGAATGGCTGCTTTCTTTTTGTTTACTTTGCGGCGAGATGAAAGTTATTGAGTCTAAATTCCGTTCTGGCGCGGCCGTGACCTATGCCTCCAGCCTATTGGCGCTGGCGGCTGAATCAACAGCCGCCATGGCAGACATATCAGGCGCGCCGCTAAACTATTTTTTGCATAGTTACGGTCCGGCCGCCAGACCTACAATGTATCTGGGATGGCTACTCGCGGGATTAGCTGTCGTTGTCTGCCTCGTTATCACGCTCTTGCTGATAACGGCCTTGCTTCGCAAACGTCCCGCAGCTGATCCGCGTGCGATAGGCCGTGAAGGCGAAGGACTCCGATGGATATATATCGGAACGGGAATTTCCACCTGTATCTTATTTGGACTGGTCATTTATTCGCTGATGGTATTGAATGAGGTCGCAAAGCCCTCACACGCTCCAGCTATTACGTTGACTGTTACCGGATACGACTGGTGGTGGAAAATCGAGTATGACCATCCTGACCCGGCGCAACGCATCCTCACTGCCAATGAAGTCCATATTCCTGTCGGCCAGCCTGTTCTTATCAAGCTGAAAAGCGCGGATGTCATTCACGCCTTTTGGGTGCCGGTGCTCGCCGGAAAAACACAAATGATTCCGGGTCTGACAAATCAGCAGTGGATCCAGGCCGACGTGCCCGGGATATATTCGGGGCAATGTGCCCAGTATTGCGGTGCTGGTCATGCTCACATGGCTCTGGAGGTTATTGCCGAAAGTACTCAAGATTTCAAAAAATGGCAAGACGCTCAGCGTCGAACCGCCTCGCACCCCCTCCTGACAAGCACCGGTCCAGGTCACAAGCTGTTCATGGAGCGTTGCGCGGGTTGCCATACGATTCGGGGAACCGGCGCAACAGGCGAGCATGGACCTGATCTGACCCACCTGCAGTCACGGCGCCGGCTTGCCGCCGGCCTATTAACCAACACGCCTGAGCATTTGATGAATTGGATTACTAACGCGCAACAGCTCAAACCAGGCGCGCGTATGCCAAGTATGACGTTATCGGAAACTGAAACATCCGCGCTGGCGGGATTTTTATCAGCTCTGGAGTAGAGAACGCATGGCTATCTCTGACATGACACGAAGCTCACTCGATGACCGCCTGATCCGAGTGCCGGAGGTTGGCCGTGCGCCGGTTGGCTCGGATGCCGAAGCGCACCTCGCGAGAATATGGGAAGCAGCGCCCGGATGGCGCGGCTGGTTTTCGACCGTCGATCACAAAGCAATTGGTTTGCGATATATCGTCACTGCATTCATTTTCCTGTTGATGGGAGGTATCGAGGCGCTAATCATGCGCACGCAACTCGCTCGTCCTGACCAGACCCTGCTGACCCCGGAACAATATAGCCAGCTTTTCACGATGCATGGCGTGACGATGATTTTCTTGTACGCACTGCCGATATTATCGGGATTCTCCAACTATCTTTGGCCCCTATTGCTGGGCTCCCGAGACATGGCGTTCCCGCGCCTCAATGCGCTTTCTTACTGGATTTTTCTGTTTGCCGGTATCTTCATGTACGTAAGTTTTCCGCTTGGCCAGGCACCGAATGCCGGCTGGTTCAACTACGTCCCCTTTGCGGGACCCGTCTATAACACCGGCCCCAACATTGATGTCTTCGCGCTCGGCATGGTGTTGCTGGGAATTTCGACCACGGTGGGATCGGTCAATTTTGTGGTTACGTTATTCAGGATGCGCGCACCGGGCATGACGATCAACCGGGTGCCGATTCTGGTGTGGGGCACGCTTACCGCATCCGTCGCCAATCTCCTGGCGATACCCGCGGTCAGTCTCGCCTTTTTCCTTTTATGGCTGGACCGGCAGGTTGGCACCCATTTTTTCGATGTGGCCAACGGGGGTAAACCGCTGCTGTGGCAACATTTGTTCTGGATTTTCGGACACCCATGGGTTTATGCAATTGTACTCCCTGCGATGGGCATTGTTTCCGACGCGCTACCGACCTTTTGCCGCCGCCCGCTGGTTGGCTATGCCGCGGTGGCGCTTGCCACCATGGCAACCATGCTGGTCGGCTTCGAAGTGTGGATCCATCACATGTTTGCCACCGGCTTGCCCGCCGTTGCCCTATCAATTTTCGGCGCCGCCAGCATGGTAATCTCAATCCCGAGTGCGGTGGCCGTGTTTGCGTGGATCGCAACTATCTGGCTGGGAAGACCCGTGTTCAAAACGCCATTTCTGTTTTTCGCCGGCTTTGTCATTCTGTTTGTAATCGGCGGTATGTCTGGGGTGATGACGGCAGCCGTGTCGCTCGATTGGCAGCTTAACGAAACCTATTTCATCGTCGCACATCTGCATTACGTCTTGCTCGGCATCAATGTGTTCCCGGTCGTGGGTGGCATTTATTATTGGTTTCCCAAATTCTCCGGTCGCATGATGAACGAGAGAATGGGCAAATGGAGCTTCTGGGTCATGTTCATCGGCTTCAACATAGGGTTCTTTCCCATGCATCTGGCCGGTCTGCTAGGCATGCCGCGACGCATCTACACGTACTCATCCCGCATGGGGTGGGATAGCATCAATATGATCATATCCATAGGATCTTTCGTATTCGCCATCGGCATCCTGATTTTCCTGGTCAATGTCGTGATCAGCCTCAAGCGCGGAGCGCTGGCTGGAGCGAACCCATGGGACGCCGCGACGCTGGAGTGGGCCACATCTTCGCCGCCGCCTGCTTACAACTTTGCCGTTATTCCGACTGTCGCAAGCCGGCATCCATTGTGGGAGGATCGGCTTGATGAAGGCACAGAGCGTTCCATTTTCGAGGAAGGATATTTGCTGATGGAAGGCAGGGAAACGATCGGTACGTCGCCAATCGATGCGAAGCCGGTAGCGATTCTCAAAATGCCGGACGATTCTTTCACCCCATTCTTTGTCGGGCTGTTTGTCTCGTTGCTATTCGCGGGTATGTTGCTTCATTGGTGGAGTTTCACGGGTCTGATGGCTTTAGCAAGCTGTATCACGCTGATCGTGTGGATGTGGCCCCAAAAAGCGCTTGTGCAACGCGTATTCAACACGCCCCGGAGAAGCCCATGACGGATGCGGATCGGTGCGACCCGCCTCTACCGGTCGGAAGCGAGGGCAAGCTCTCGGGTGGCTGGTGGGGCGTTCTGGCATTGATTGTGATAGAAGGCTCCCTGTTCGGATACCTGCTGTTTGCTTACTTCTATCTGGCATCCCAAACTGAACAGGACTGGCCGCCTGAGGGGTTGCCTACCCTCCTCATGCCGGCCGTGAATACAGCTATTCTGCTCGCCAGCAGTGTTTTTGTCTGGATCAGCGAACGCTGCATCCGGGAAAAACAGAGACATGGGAGCATAGCCGCAATGGTGCTGGCAATCGTCCTTGGCGTCTGTTTCATTATTATTCAGCTCATTGAGTGGGACAAGAAAACTTATGACATGACCTCGAATCTGTATGGATCGCTTTACTTTACGATCACAGGATTTCATTTGTGTCACGTTGTCATAGGATTAATCGTTCTATTGCTCTTGCTGGTCTGGGTATCTCTCGGTTATTTTGATGACAGGCGTTATGCCGCGGTAACAATTGGTGGAGTTTATTGGCACTTTGTCGACGTTGTCTGGCTATTCGTTTTCACGACGCTTTATCTGTTTCCCTATCTCCATTGAAAACGCCAAATGAGCTTTGTCACTAAAGAGAATTCGCCCACGGAACATCGTGCCCCCCATCATGGCGCGGCCAATAAGCATAGAACATTGCTAGGACTGTTTGGCGCGCCTGCGGCGTGGGTGGCTCAGATGTCCTTGAGCGAGCCGATTGCCGCTTACGCTTGCTATCCGCATCAGGTTCCGCTTTCCGCCCCTCTCTGGGTCGACTTGCCGGCAATCCTTGCAATAATCAGTCTGATATGTTTGATGGTGGGTCTGCTCTCCGGTTATGTGGCATGGCGCTTATGGCGGCGAACCGAGCATCCGTTGCCCGAAACCGGTAATGGCAAGCGTGTCGCCGAGGTTGATGGAGGACAGACACGATTTCTAGCGCTGTTGGGAACGATGTCGAGCTTTGTGTTTATTATCGCAATTTTATTTACCAGTTGCGCCGTTGTTTTGGTGTCGCCGTGCAGTGCCTGGATTTAATCCGGATGACAAGATCGTTTATGGATTCAATCAATCGAGCGTGGGGCAAAACCGCAGATTGCTCATGGATCGCTGTATTGGTAATTGCCGCAAATGCCCAAGCCGCCGATCCCGCGGTGGTAGCCCGTGGCGCATACCTTGCCAAGGTTGCGGATTGCGTGAGTTGCCATACAGCCGGACCACGCCACCCCCCTTTTGCTGGCGGGTTGCCGATCAATTCGCCATTCGGAATAATTTACTCGACCAATATCACGCCTGATCCGATTGTCGGTATTGGTAAATATAGCTACACCGATTTCAGCCGCGCACTTCGGGAGGGTGTTGCCAGAGACGGCAGACGTCTTTATCCGGCGATGCCTTATCCCTCTTTCACGGCAATCTCGGATGATGACGCTCAGGCGTTATACGCATATTTCATGCACGGTGTGGAAGCTGTCGGCCAAAAGCCGCCGCAAACCACATTACCCTTTCCTTTCAACCAGCGCTGGACCCTCCAATTCTGGGATGCGGCATTCGTAAATCATGAACGTTATAAACCGCGCGCCGACCGCGATGCGCAATGGAATCGCGGCGCTTATCTGGTACAGTCTCTCGGCCACTGTGGCGCCTGCCATACCCCGCGCGGCTTTGCCTACCAGGAAAAAGGATACTCGGAATCATCGCCCGAGTACTTGAGCGGCGCAGTGGTAGATAATTGGTTCGCCGCAAACCTGACCGGAAACCGCGCGTCTGGTCTGGGCAGATGGTCGGCGGTGGAAATTTCCACATTCCTCGAAACAGGTCATAGCGGGCGCACGGTCGCATTTGGCAGCATGGTCGCGGTTATCGAAAACAGTACACAGTATCTACAAAAAGAAGACTTGAACGCTATTGCACACTATCTTAAATCCCTTCCAGCGCGGAACGGAAAGGCATCCTATAAGCCTCCGGCCTCGCCAGGCGGAATAGTCCTGACGGGAGCCGCATTCGGCAAATTCGAGCTTCCCGGCGCCGGCCTGTATGCGGGATTCTGCGCTAAATGCCATCAAGACGGCGGCACAGGCAAGCCACCGAAAATCCCGCAGCTGGGCGGCAATTCGATAGTTCTCTCCGAGAATGCCTCCTCCCTGA
>JBDSSX010000394.1:0-2170 GCA_039928555.1 Nitrosospira sp.
TGAGATTTTCAATTACCGCGCATCCGTGCGCGTCCAGATCGTTCGATATCCGCTCCCAGTCGAGGACTTTTACCCAGCGGGAAAAATCCCTGACTGGAATGATCGCAGGGGCTTCTTTAACGAGTGCGTTCATGCGTGTGCCTCCCCTTCCGCCTCCTTCCGCAACAACGCATGCTTGCGTTCCACACCCCAGCGATAGCCGGACAGGGCGCCATCGTTCCGTACTACGCGATGACACGGAATGGCAACCGCCAATGTATTTGTGGCACATGCCCGCGCCACCGCACGCGCCGCCTTCGGCGAGCCGATACGCTTGGCAATATCGGTATAGCATACGGTCTCACCCACCGGAATCTCGCGTAACGCCTGCCATACGCGTTGCTGAAACGCAGTACCGCGAATATCCAGGGGCAGATCCATACCGATGTCCGGCGCTTCGATAAAACCCACTACTCTGGCGACCAGCTGTTCGAAATCACTGTCACCACCGATCAGGCTGGCGCGCGGAAAACTGTCTTGCAAATCACGTGCCAACTTGCCGGGATCATCGCCGAGGAGAATGGCGCAGATGCCCCAGTCGCTTTGTGCCACGAGTATCGATCCGAGCGAACATTCGCCAATGGCAAAACGGATTTCAGCGTTGACACCGCCAGTACGGTAGCGGGTTGGCGTCATGCCCAGAACCTTGATCGATTTTTCATAGAAACGGCTGCTGGAGTTGTAGCCGGCGTCGTAAATGGCGTCGGTTACGGTACCGCCGGTACCATCATAGCCAAGTTCATTGCGTACTTTTTTCTCGCGGTGTGCCGCCGCATATTGTCTTGGCGTCAATCCGGCGACCTGCCTGAACACACGGTGGAAATGATAGCGGCTCACGCCCACGCGCTTTGCCAGATCTTCCAGGACCGGTGCGGTTTCCGATTCTTCGATAATGCGGCAGGCTTGCGTGACTTTGGCTGCATATTGCTCGACCAGCGAAGGCTGATCCGGCTTGCAGCGCTTGCAGGGCCTGAAACCGGCCTTCTTGGCTTCTTCGCACGTGGCATGAAATTGGACGTTTTCCGGCCGCGCCAGGCGGGCCGCGCACGATGGACGGCAATACACGCTCGTGGTTCTGACCGAGTAGTAAAAGGTACCGTCAGCTTCGGCGTTACGCACGGCCACCGAAGCCCAGCGGGGATCATTGACCGTATTGACCGCCAGTTGTGCCTTTTTCGTTAATGTATTCATGATGTGCTCCTTCATAGCTTGCATGATGTGGGTAACGGTTTCCAATTTACCCCATGCCTGCAAACTGTTGCACTCCGAGTCTTGCTTTCAAATTCCATTTCTCCCGGTCATCTGGCTGCCTTTCCATGAAACACCCGTGCGCAATCAGCCCCGCCTCAGTTTCCTCTCAGTTTCCTCTCAGTTTCCTTTATGCAACGTCCAGAACAACGCGATATCGCGCCTTGCCCGCCACAAGATGCTCAATCGCATCATTCACCTTGCTCAGCGGAAAATGTTCGACCTGCGGCGCGATACCATGGCGCGCAGCAAAATCCAGCATGGCCGAGATTGCCGGGGGTCCCCCCGTTGGCGAGCCTGAAACACTTTTCTGGCTCATAATCAGGTCAAAGGCGGAAATTGGCATCGGCTCCAGGACTGCGCCTACGACATGCATGCGGCCATTTGGTTTCAGCGTCTTGAGAAGCGCACTCCAGTCGAGCGGTGTATTCACGGTGATAAGCAGAAAATCAAGCGAATTGGCCGCCGCGAGAATTTCCGCGCTGTTGCGGCTTGACACAACGCGATGCGCCCCTAGTCCCCGCAACTCCTCAGTCTTCGATACGCTGGACGTGAAGGCCGTCACTTCGCAACCCCAGGCATTGGCAAATTTAAGGGCAAGGTGACCCAGACCTCCGATACCCACAACCCCCACCCGGTCCGTCGGCTTCACTCCATGCCTAAGCAATGGGGCAAACACCGTGATCCCGCCACAAAGCAACGGGCCCGCGGAAGAAATATCGAGCGCGTCAGGCAGAGGAATCGTCCATGCCCAATGAGCCCTCAGCCTGTCGGCGAAACCGCCGTGATGTCCGATGATGGTCGCCCCCACTTCCGGGCAAAGATTGTGATTGCCGGTCATGCACTCATGGCAGTGCATGCAGCTGTCGACACTCCAACCGAC
>JBDSSX010000395.1:0-2367 GCA_039928555.1 Nitrosospira sp.
CTCCGCCACGGCATGAAGAAGGCCGGTTTCTTCATCCAAAGCCCCTTCAGCACGGACGATGCGGCCTTCCCAATGCCGGAGGGCACCTGCAAATTCTGTGCTTAAAATTACTTTAGGGCCTGATCCTTGTTTGCTGTTGCGGTGATCCAGCAGCAAATCGAGATAGGCAAACTGATCGGTAGCCAAAGGCAGGCGTACCTGCACGACGTCAATCGCATATAGCCGGGCGAGTTTTTCGCCCAGTTGAACATATTGCCCGAGACCGATGTGCTTATCCCGCACCCTTCCGGCAAATGGTGCGCGCCACTCGCATCGGCTACGTTGTAAATGAGCCTTGGTCAGATCGGCTTGCGCTGCTTTCAATTTGGCGCGCGCTTCCGCCAGTTGCGGTTCGCGCAGAGTCAGTGCCGATGGCTGTCCTTCACCAAGGGAATGCCACTCATTGCGCGCCTGCTCCGACTGGGCTTCTTCCATCATGACCTGCCGCTCAGCTTCGGCAATCCGGGCACGTGCTTCGGCGATTGCGTAGTCGTAGTCACGCGGATCTATGGTGATCAGTATATCGCCGGTTTCGAAGAATCCTCCCGCGACGAGACTCGGATGGAGCCGGATTATCTGACCCGCTACCTCAGGTACGAGATCGATCTCCGTCCGGGGCACGACGACACCTTGGGAGCGAATGTTCAGTTTGACGGTCTGCGGCTCGACCTGGATTACCTGCGCCAGCGGCACTTCGTTTTCCGATATTTGCGATTTTAATGGTGGCCGATGGACGACAATAGCCCAGGAAATACTAATGCCAGCGAGCACAACAAGGATGGGAGCGATAATTTTCAGCTTGCCTTTGCTTTTTAAATTTTTCAGCATGCTTGCAGTGAACCTCTGGACATGTCTTTCTTGAAACGCGTTTCCACACTTCCAGGCCATCGTGCTTTCCGGGTATCCCGCGATGTCAGGCTACCAGTAAGAGGAGTCGCCCATTCTCGTCCTGCCGCCCGAAAACCCGGAACCTTACTCACAGGTTCCTTAATTTTCAAACGCCACCTCCCAATGCCAGATAAAGATTGATTCGATTGGTAAGTAACTGGCGTTTGACAGAGAGATGGGCGCTTTGTGCATTCAATGTGCTGCGGTAGCTATCCAGCAGCGTGAGAATTTCAATAATGCCAAGCTGGTAAGAATAGATAGCCAATTTTCGGCTCGCTTCCGTTTGTTCGACGGCATGCCGTAGTGCTTTTTCTTGTTCCCGCAACCACTCATCCGTGGCCAGCACTTGTTCCACTTCGCGAAAAGCATTGAGTGCCGTGCTCTTGTATAGATTAACGGCTTCCTCTGCGCGTGCCTCGTTCAGATGGATCTCTCCGCGAATACGTCCACCGGTGAACAGCGGCTGTAACATTCCAATCACTACATTCCAAGCGAGCGCGCGAGGATCAACCAGATCGGTCAACGCGGTGCTGCGCGTCCCTCCCGCCGCAGTCAGGACAATTCTCGGCAGCAATAGTTTTCTTGAACTTTCCACCCGGGAGTCGGCAGCCAGCAAGCGATTGAAAGCAGCGACGAGATCGGGCCGCCGCTCAAGCAGTTCGGAAGGCAACCCGGAAGGAATGCCGGATGGAGGTTCCGGTAAGGCCGAAGCTTCAGTCAGGCGCCCTGCGGGATAACGTCCAAGCAGCACTTCCAACCGACGGATTACTATCTGAATCTGATTGCGAGCTTCAGTAAGTTCCGACTCAGCGGTGGCGAGGTCGGTGAGCGCCAGGCGTAAGTCCAGAGCATTCGTTATGCCGCGCGCAAAACGTCCTCGCACCAGTTGGACAATCGTGCGGCGATCTTTGACCGATCGCTCGGCTACCTCGGACTGAAGCCTCGCCTCGGCCAGGTCGAAATAGCTTTGCGCAATCCGTGCTGCCAAGGATAACCGTGCACCATGCAGGTCAGCTGCTATCGCATCGGCGTCCCGAATGGCTGCCTGCCTGAAGTCCCGAATGCGTCCCCATACATCCAGCTCCCAATTCAGACTGAATATGGCTTCAAATACACTGAATTTTGCCGACCCAAATCCTTGCTCGCGAATTTGTGCTCGCTGGTGATCCGGATTGAAAAATACTTGAGGCCAAAGTAAAGAGCCATCGATTCGCGCCTGGGCTATGGCCGCATTTACCCGGGTCGCCGCCGCTTTCAGGTCATAGTTGTCGGCTAGCGCGCTATGCACCAGCGCGCTCAAATCAGGGTCACCAAACGCTTCCACCCAGTGTTTCGGCGCCGGTTGGCCGGATTCATTGGTTCCGCTCCAGTGGGATGGTATTTTAGCTCCAGCATCATCGGCACGCCGCTCCGGCGGTGTTTTGCAACCGCCAATACTTA
>JBDSSX010000396.1:0-6276 GCA_039928555.1 Nitrosospira sp.
CTTTAGCCTTGTCACCCGCTTTGACTAGTCCGAGCACAAAGTGATAGCGGATCTCAGCCATGTCCGGCGCCAGCGAAGTTGCTTTCTGCAAGAGCGGCAGCCCCCGCGTTACATTGCCTTGTTCTACTAATATCCATCCCAGGGTATCCAGGATTGCCGGGCTGTCCGGGGCCAGCATATAGGCCTTTTCGGCATATTCCAGGGCTAACGACGAGTCTTTTTCCTGCTGGTAAGCTGTCGCAAGGTTGTTCAATGCCGGCACATAGTCGGGACTTTGCCGCAGGATGATTCGATATTGCTCTATGGCGGATTTCATCTGCCCATCTGCGAGGTAGACCCCGGCAAGATACATGCGAACCGATGCATCATCAGGCCTTTCCTTCATCCATTGGAGCAAACGGACGTTTGCTTCCTTGCCTTTTCCGGCCTGGCTAAGCGACGCATGCAATTTGATCATTAACGATGGATCTTTATTGAGCGCCCACGCTTGCTCATAAGCCTTTGCGGCGAGGGCGAGATTTTTCTGTCTCATCTGCAGATCCCCTTCCGCTACGTAGCCTACGGGTGATTTCACATGCTGTTTTTGAATCTCCCGGGAAAGTGCGATAGCCCCTTCATGATTTCCTTTGCGTGTCTCAAGCATGATCTGTACCAATTTCGCGTCCAGATAATCCGGTTTCAGCGCTAGCGTTTTTTTTAGTGCGTCGGATGCAGCAGGCAAGTTCTGCATAGCGAGGTAAAGAGAAGCGATACGGAATTGTGCGAGAGGAGATTCCGGTAGCATGGCACCAAGTTTATTATAACTCTCCAAGGCGCCAGCCTTGTCATCGTTGGCAAATTGGGCTTGTGCCAGCAAGTCTAGAACGTCCACATTGTCCGGGTGCGTGGCTTGCAGTTTTTTCACAAAATTCAGAGATTTCTGTTTTTCTCCGATACGTAAATAGTGAGTTGCCAGAACCATGGCGGGCTGGAGCGCGTCAGGATTTTCCTCGCTGGCTCGTTCCAGCCAGGCTGTGGCTTCCTTATTCTGCCCCTGATTGAGAGCAAGGCCGGACAGCGCGGTCATGGCCTGAATGTTCTTTTTGTCCTTTTGCAGAATGGCCTCGAAGCGCTTTTTGGCGGCATCCGGTTTTTTATCCTGTAGATCAAGCTGTGCGAGATTCGCCACCGCGGGAAAGTAGGTGGGCTGGATGGAAAGGGCCTTCTCAAAACTTGCGCGTGCGTTAGGTGCATCTTTCTTGCTGAGGTAGATACCCCCTTTCAGATTTTGAATTAAAGGATTGTCGGGATGCTCTTTTTCAAGAGTCCTCGCCACGGTGAGTGCCTTGTCGAACTCTTTGAGGCGAAGGTGGGTCACGATCAGCAAAATACCTGCGTGAGCTGACTTGGGGTCTAATTTTGTTGCTTTCTCCAGTTCGGTCACCGCACGAGAATTATCCCCCTCTCCCAGTTTGCTCATGCTTAACGCGGTATGGAGCATCGCGTTTTCTGGCGCCATATTACTGGCCTTTTCAAAATATTCCGTTGCTTTGGCAAAGTCCTTGGACTGCATATAGGACTCACCCGCCAAGGCGAATAGTTGAGGATCTTGCTGCACGTTTTTGAGCGCGGGACTCAGTACAGCGATTGCGCGCTGTGGCTGTCGGTTTTTCATCAAAATCGAGGCCATTAATTTTCGCGCATAGAGATTCCCTGGGTCCCTGTCCAGATAAAATTTCAGGTGCTGCTCTGCCTGTGCTGACGATCCCAATTCAAGTTGAACGGCCCCCGCAAGTAGTACACTGGGCAAATGTTCCGGCGATTTGCTAAGTATCTGTTGTAAAGATTCCAATGCGGCAGCGTGTTTCTTCTGAGTAAAATCCAGCAGCGCCTGGGTGTAAAGGACAATCAGGCTACCGGGCGCCACTTTGCGTGCCGAGTCGATATCCGCCTTGGCAGCCTCAAATTTCCCCGTATTAATCTCTATGAAGGCTTTATTGATAAGCGCGGAGGCGCTATTTGGCTTTAACTTCACAACATGCTCATAAGCAGAAAGAGCCGGATCAATTTTTCCCTGGGCACGTAACAGATCGCCTTTAAAAAGCCACGCGTCGGCATCGTCCGGATTTCGGGTTACCGCTTGCTCCACGAAGCGCATTGCACCTTCGATATCCTTTTCCGTGAGCGAATATCGAGCCAATCCGATTAATGCATCCGGAAAGTCCGGCTTGTCCCGAAGTGCCTGCTCAAACAGTTCCTTGGCTTCCTTAACCTTACCCAATGCCAGAAAAGCGCTTCCTCGCAAAGTTGAAATTTCAGCAGTATTTTTATCCTCGGAAAGTTGTTTTGTTTCATCCAGAACTTGTTGAAATTGACCCAGGTTAAGTAATGTTCGTCCCAAATCGGGCAATACCTTCACGGGACTCATCCCCAAGTTCAAAGCCCTGCGGAGCTCCTTCTCGGCTGATTGTAAATCGCCGGTTTTGTTATAAATCGTACCCAGGAGATAGCGGGCTTCGGGGTCGTCCGGATTTTTCTGCAACACGTTTTTAAGCTGGATAATGGCAGCCTTGTCATCCCCCTTTTGCTGATATTGTCTGGCTTCGGACATTAACGTCTGGGCATCCTTGGTTTTGCCACAGCCTGTTATGCCCACCCCTATCAGCGCAATCGAAGCCACAAGCGTCAATAAGTTCTTGGTTGCGGTAGCGACGCTTAAGTTACGCATATAAAATTCCCTTTCCATTAGCGATTGTAGTCGTATTGAACGCGAGTTCGGAAACTTGATTCCTGCGGATCTGGTAATAACATAAAGGATTGCATTGTATCGGAAGTGTCGGGGCTGGCAGCCGAGAACCGGGGCAGTATATGCCCAAATCATTCATGGACGAGGTTGATGAGTAGGCATCTATGGTAAAGATCGTAGTGATGCTCATGTTGTCGTTTTATCGCGCGTGGGTTGCCGCTGACGCAGCAAGTCTATCTTGATTCGAGCTATCGGGAAACGCGCATTTCCCCGTCATTTTATCACCACCATTAACCGGTATGATATGCTGGCATACGCTGTGTGGGAACTGGCCTTTAGTACAGGTTATTTTATGAGGGTTCGGGCCCATAATTCTTAATGAAGCGGCGGCTATTTATGCCGGCATGAATAATAAATCGAGTGGAGATAACTTATGAGTGTGGTGGCTGTAGTGGGATTGGGTTACGTGGGATTACCCCTGGCGGTCGAATTCGGCAAGAAACGGCGAACAATAGGCTACGATCTCTCCGCCAGCAAAGTCGAGAGTTATAAACGTTGCGTAGATCCCACCGGCGAAGTCCCGTTCGATGACCTGAAAGCCGCGAGCCAACTTTTTGTCACCACCGACCCGGCTGAGTTAGCGCAGGCTGACTATATTGTGGTGGCAGTTCCGACACCAGTGGATCTGGCCCATCAGCCGGATTTTGCATCGCTCGCTGGTGCCAGCAAGGCTGTCGGGAAGTACATGAAGCGGGGGGCGATCGTTATCTACGAATCCACGGTTTATCCTGGGGCAACGGAGGAGATCTGCATACCGGTTCTGGAGAAGCATTCCGGTATGAAATGGAAAAATGATTTTCACGTCGGTTTTTCGCCGGAACGCATCAACCCGGGTGACAAGCAGCACAGGTTGACCACTATTTTGAAGGTAGTGGCGGGAGATGACGAAGATACACTGGAGAAAATTGCCGTGCTTTATGAAAGCATAATTTCCGCTGGTGTACACCGCGCATCCAGTATCAAGGTTGCGGAAGCCGCGAAGGTGATTGAGAATACGCAACGTGATCTGAATATCGCATTGATGAATGAGCTAGCCATCATCTTCGATAAGCTGGGAATTGATACGCTGGAAGTTCTCCAGGCTGCTGGCACTAAATGGAATTTTCTTCCCTTTCGTCCTGGCCTGGTAGGTGGACATTGTATCGGCGTAGATCCTTATTATCTTACCCATAAGGCGGAGATGGTCGGCTATATACCCCAGGTTATTCTGGCCGGACGCCGTATCAATGACAGCATGGCAAAATTCGTTGCGGAACAAACAATAAAACAAATCATCAAGGCCGACATTAATGTCCGGGGCGCGCGAGTAAATGTTCTGGGATTATCTTTCAAGGAAAACTGTCCCGACCTGAGAAACTCTAAAGTTGCTGATCTGATTAATGAGCTTAAGTCTTACGGGATTGAGATTCATGTCCATGATCCTGTTGCAAACCCTGAGGAAGCGCGTCATGAATATGGCGTGGAACTGGAGTCATGGGAAGATCTCCCGTGTGCCGATGCGGTAATCGTGGCGGTTTCACATCGGGAATTTACAGACAGACCCCTGACTGATTTTCAATCGAAGGTTACCGATAAAGGATGCTTTATCGATGTTAAATCCCAGCTCGATCAAACAGCGCTACGCGCGGCCGGTTTTAACGTCTGGCGACTTTGAGGCCAGTCCCGGCAGTTGGCCGCTCACTTTTTTATTTTTTTCAGCTCGGCCCATGATCCACAAAGACTCCTTGCATCACTTGATCTTGGCCTCCCGGGTGATTCCGCTCCAGGGCGGTTTGCACGTTTTTCGTACACTCCGCCCTGTCCTGGCGCCGGGTTTAGTTGAAAAAGCAGGTTAGCCAGATATGACAAGATATCAAAATGCCCTGAAGCATCTGGAAAATCATCAATATCGTTGGCTGATTACAGGCGTTGCCGGCTTTATCGGGTCTAATTTACTGGAAGCCTTGCTCAAGGCGAACCAGAAAGTGGTTGGGCTGGACAATTTCTCGACTGGCTATCGGCATAATCTTGAGCAGATAAAAGAGTTGGCCGGGGAAGAAGCGTGGCTTAATTTCGAATTTATTGAGGGTGATATCCGTCAGCTGGAAGTTTGCAGGAATGCATGCGGAAGCGTGGATTATGTATTGCATGAAGCAGCCCTTGGGTCTGTGCCACGTTCTATTCAAGACCCCATTCGTACAAATGAAAACAATATTTCGGGTTTCCTGAATTTACTGGTGGCGTCACGTGACGCCTCTGTGAAACGTTTTATTTACGCAGCATCCAGTTCCACCTACGGTGATCATCCCGATTTGCCTAAAATGGAATCGGTAATAGGCCGGCCACTCTCACCCTATGCCGTGACCAAGTATGTTAACGAACTCTACGCCGAAGTATTCGCTCGTTGCTATGGTACGGAGTCCATAGGGCTGCGCTATTTTAATGTCTTTGGCCCCAGGCAGGACCCGAATGGCGCTTATGCGGCAGTGATTCCTCAGTGGATCGCCGCGCTTATCAGGAATAAGAATCTGTATATCAATGGGGATGGTGAAACCAGCCGGGATTTCTGCTTTATTGAGAACGTAATTCAAGCCAACCTTCTGGCGGCTCTGACGGAGAATTCCGAAGCGGTGAATCAGATTTACAACGTGGCAATTAACGAACGCACCAGTCTTAATCAACTCTATGAAATGATGCGTTCGTTACTTCTGGAGAAATTTCCTCATCTGCAGAACCATAAGCCGGAGTATGTGGATTTTCGCGAGGGCGATGTGCGGCATTCCCAAGCCGATATCTCCAAAGTAGGCAAGATGCTGGGCTTTGCGCCGACCCATCGAATTGACGAAGGGCTCAAGCAAGCCTTGGATTGGTATATCATCCATCTTGCATCCGGGAAAGGGAAGCTCGGCGACTCAAACTAACCCGAATGTTTCAGAAATTGACGCGCGCCCTCGCTGGTCTTTTGTTTCGTATGGAAATTTTGATCAGTCGGGCGTATGAATAATTACGCCGTTCTTTCACAAAATCGCCCTCCAAAACGAAACCCTGCGCAATCATCAAGCGAATTCAGGAAACATCCGGGCTAACCGCATTTTAAGATCGCTCAAGTTTTTTGCAGAGCAGTTTGCCAGCCTTGTTTCGGATTATTCTTCCCATTTTCCCGCCTCCATCAACTTGTTCTTGAGGCCAGGCAGCGGAAAGCCAAGGTCGTAGGCTTTTTTTGCATAAATTTTTGCCTGTTCGTAGTCTTTTTTCTGCACATAAAGCAAGCCAAGATTGTAGTTAATGGTGGGGTTCTCCGGTTGAAAATTAACCGCTTCCTTGAGTTGCGCAACGGCTTCATCGGTTTTTCCTTGTTTCAGCAAATAGTTGCTATATATTGCGCGGACCGCACTGTCGTTTGGCTTGAACCGCATAGCGCGATCAAAAAAGCATTCGATAGAATATCTTGCGCCATGCGGTTTTGAAGTTTTGTCTCTGAGGGCGAGTTTCGCCATTGCTGTCAACGCCCG
>JBDSSX010000397.1:0-6340 GCA_039928555.1 Nitrosospira sp.
TACGCGGCTGAACGATCAGGAAATCAGGAAGCCACCGATTGTGAAGGGAGGAAGCCCGCCAAAGAAACGGCATATGAGATCGCTCCCCCCATTCGCCCTGCATCTCAAGTAAGCGCCCACATCCGGATCAGACTGGAAACGAAGTTGTGGTATGACTCCTCCGCTGCCTTCTGAGGAATTTCCGCCAAAAGCAGCCTTTCCCCGGTATATGCCCAGGGTTGGGCCAAGCGATGCCTCTGCATTAAACTGTGGTATGTTCATTTCAAATCCTCCTAATCAAAATCTTAAAGTCTGGATGATCAAAACGCTCTTTTAATCAGGATACAGAGCAGGATCTCTGACTTCCATCAGAACACTGCCGAACACCTACGCAGGGACCACAAGTTGGCCCTGGCGGATTACACTGTCTGCGGCACGCGGGACCACACTGAAAAGGCGGGATACCCTCCTGAATACACTCTTGGAAGCATTGTACAAAGCAAGGGGGATTGCCAAGCCCGATTTGTGCGGCATGCACAGTCCCATCGGCTTGATGGATTGTCCCAATCATGTGGTAGTGATTCATTGTCTCGTAAAGCGAAACTTCAGCGGTAAACCCTGGCATGCTCATGGTGCTCATTTCATACCTCCTTTCAGTTGTTGAGGCTGACGTTCGTTATACGGTTCGTCATACGGCAACATCTTGGTGACCCCATGCGAATCCATATTACGCGTACCGGGTTAGGATATAGTTGCGCGAGTCAGTCCCCAACGGAGAGTGGGACATAAGGTGGCGTCGCAACTACACGCTCCTGACGCATCGTTGCAATCACAAAACAATGTACATCCCTGATCCACGTCTAGGGTTCTTATTCGTTGTGCCGTGACCGCTGAGGTGTTAGTCATGGAAACATCCTGCGCACTCATAAGGTAATTCTCACCTGTTTTGTAGATTGATGCTTCCGCGGTAAAACCTGGCATGTTCATGATATATCTCCTTTTTGGGTGGTTAGGTTAACGATCATAATACGGTGACATCTTGGTGACGAGGAATGGAAACTCTTCGGTCGCATCGACGCGCACAAAGAATTTCTCGGTAAAATCCGTGTTGCGGTGGGTGTAAGAAAAGATGACTTTGAGGATTTTCCGGGTGCTGCTCAAAGATGAGGGAATGACTTCCACTCCGGTCATTGAATAGTCACCACCATACTTTTCCGCCGCCTTGGCATAAATAGCGGGATAACGCATGGCCAGATAGTTCAAAACGCGATGCTCATCGGTCGCCCCGGCGTTATCGGTCATTTGCATGATCCTGTCGAACAGTTCCTCGGCCGCCGGGCCGAATTGCTTGTCAGTCATCTTCTCCGGCTTCGGGATGGCTTTGATAAGCGCGTCGCGTCCGAAAGAATAGATCTGATCGAAGACGACAATAGGCACCATCAGGCCGTTGCACATTTGCGGCGGGGCGATGGGGCCGCGCAAACCGATGACGACATCAATGTCATTGGGCGCGGGCGCGGGACGGATCGCTTCCACCAGCATATCGATATCCGCCGGGTCGCGCGGCTGCAGGAGATAGGTTTCCAGCCCCTGTATGGTCAGTACCCAGCATAATTGGCGCACCAGATACCGGTTCTGCCGCTGGGACAGCACCGCATGAAAAGCCTGCTGATCGGTTTTGCCGGCGGTTTCGGTGCGCCCCGTCGCCTGGGCAAATTCCTTTTCCGCGGCGAGATTCGGGAAACGGGCTTCGACCCGGCCAATGGCATAAACATACGAGGCCATCCCCATATCATTGGGACTCATCCCCTCACCTCCTCCACAACTGCTACAGGTTCCCGCTCCCGTCTGTGGTGAGATTGCCATATTCGAACGAACCTCGGAATAAGGCGTAGGCGCTCGCATGTCATTCGATTTAACCGGCAGGTCCAGCGGTTGTTCCATCGTTTCAGCTTGCTCGGTCATGTTGTTGCTCCTTGAGTATGAAGTTATTCATTTCGTCCGTTCTGCTTGCCCTGGTCGTGCTATTCGCCCCTCGTATTCGAAACTCGTAGAACTCGTAGATTGGGTTAGGCGAAGCCGTAACCCAACGAACTGGCGCATCAATGTTGGGTTATGCGATAAAACCGCTAACCTAACCTACGAGGCTTCTTATCCCGACCGCCGAGGGGTGAAAGCCAGCCAGCGGTTGAGCCTGGCTGCCCGGCGTTCACAGCCTCCGCAAGGTGGGATGCCAAGATAGGAGCCCGTTCGCTTAATCGCGTCACCAAGCCCGATCTCATCGCCGGTGATGAATCCCGGCAGACGCACCCGATGGGGTTGCTGCCCATTTTTATCAGGCGCGCTGTTCGCATCGTCCACTTTGCTTGCCTTGGTCATGCTATTCGCCTCCTTGCATTGAGTGTCAGCAGGGTTTGCCAGGCTGCATCCGCGTCCAGCAATGGAGGTACAACCGAGGCTCGCAGTGACCCTGTTATGGAGGCTTGCGTGATAGCGAGTTTGATCTGCGCCCCCGTTGCGGCAGGAAATTCCGACCATAGCAGTGCAATGGCGCCGGTGACAAAAGGTACGGCGACGCTCGTACCCCCGAGCGTGAGCGACTGGCCTTCAGCGCCCAGGCTGGTAATGTTGTCGCCGGGGGCGCTCAAACCCCGTTTACCAATCGAACCACCCAGATTCGATTCATTTATCGGCCGGCCACGCAGATCACAGGCCACGACTGGAATGACCCATGGGTGACGGGTAATGGCGGAACTTCCGAGCGTGCCTTGATTGCCCGCTGCCGCAACGATCAGTACGCCGCGTCTGAGGGCCAGATTAAGTGCCTCTTCCAGCGCATGTTCCCCCTTGATGGAAGGCTGTGCCAGGGCAAGGCTCAGATTAATAACGCGTGCACCCGCGCCAATGCACTCAAGGATTGCCGCTGCCAGTTCCTGAGGCGTTGCGCTGGGCATGTGTTCGCGCCCGGCGGTTATTTCGGTAAAAATGGGACGTACGAGGAGGGTACAGCCGGGACAAATGGCGGGTGCCGAGGAGTTCCGCTTCGCGGATAAGATCCCGGCTATAAAGGTTCCGTGCAGACATGCCGCGCTATTGACTTGTGTGCAGGCCGCCCCATTGTTTCCGGGAATTTCCCGGAGGTTCTCGCCCGCCAGATCAACGTGCCGGGTAACAACAGGGCCATCAACGAGTCCGATCTTAACTTCCGGGATACCGCTGGTGCGCTCCATCAACGCAGTGAGCCTGACCAATTCCGTGGGAAGCATAGCGCGCGTTACCCCTTGAATCCGTGATGGCAAGTTGCCGAAAAACCTCACATTAACCAAGACCGATGATCAGGCTGCTTTATTTGCGATTAATAAATTTTTTTTGATTCCCTTTTAGATATAGAAATACTCCTTATCCTTGAGCTGTTCGGTGCGTTACCCAACATAGCATCGTCCAGGACGATCCCCTCACACCGATCAAATCTTTGTATTTAACTGGAATTTACCTATTATTCACCAGAATCCATTTATAATTTCTCGGGAATTTTGAATCCCAGATAAGTCAGGTTGCTGATTCCCATTAAAATAAGCAAAGTCTCGGGAAACTCCGGGATAGACATGCCATCCGCCACAGAGCCAACGAATACCATGCCCAGGACAAGCGTCCATATGACAACTTGCAGACGGTGAAAACTCACACCGTTGCCGTCATCGCAAATTTCCCGCCAGAATCCCCTTGGCTGCGTGCGCTGCACCTGATTACCCAATTGATGGGATAGTTCCTTGATTTTTTGTGAGAGTACCGTCAACTGACTTTCATTATCCGGGGAAAAACTGTCCGGATTTTTTTCCTTCAACTCTTTAAGATTTTGTTCTTCCTGCCGAAACTTCGTGATTTCGTCCTCGGCCCCGGATTTCTTGCTGTTTCCGATCAAGACCGCACTCAGCCCCGTGGCGCCACTGATGCCTAGCAGGATAAGTACCTGTTGGGGAATATATTCCATGGTGCCGGTCAATATCCAGATGCCGACAAATGCCAGCACGACCATCAATCCCCAGAAGGCCATCTGGCTCTTGCCCAGGCTGTAATAACCGGTATCCTTATCCTTCAACATGTTTGTCTTATTGACGATCAAATAATAAGCAACAAATAAAAGCAGCAGGGAACCACAGACAGTGGCGAGTATTTCCGATGCCGGTGCAAGATAGACGAAAAACGGGTGGGCAGATTGCACCACTAATGGCAACTCGTTACCTACCGCAATACCCACCTCGATTGGCATTACATACTCATCCTTGCTTTTGAACAGCATGTCCCATGCCTCGCGGGATTCTTTAAGCGCCGGATTGCGTTCAAGATAGAAACTGAGGCGTAGCGTATTTCCGTTATCGAACTGGGATATGGCTGAAGGCAGATTGGCCATCTTGATCCCGTCAAATAATAAAAAAGGGGTTCTTGCAGCGCCGGTCTTTTCCAGCTCAATTTTCAGTCTTCTCGCAACATCGCCGGTTGCTTTGATATGAACTCTTTCGCCCATCTTAAAAACGAAATCTTCCTTGTTCTTACCCTCGTTTTTTCCGATGATAAAAAGTTCGCCTTTCCGGTTTTCCTGTTGAGCCTGGTCCCTTGTTGCGTCAGGGGATGGGGCCAAGACGGGAATATCAATGGAAGTTTTAGCTGTTGTTTCCTGTGCGAACACCTGCGAAAAACAAGCCAGCAGCGCGGCCGTGATAATGATGGTTGAATAACGCATGAGGATTTTCTCCTTCATAGAATTGATCGCCGTATTGGCACGTACCTTTCGCCTCATCCCGCTTGTTGTCGAATATGTCGTGGCAAGCGCTATTTCCGCTTCTTCACTGCGGCGACGTGCAAATAGGAGATATTGCGAGAGTCTTATTATAAGAATAGCAGAGGGATTGGGTTGCTGCGGCCGAAAATAACCAGGGATCTACAGTCCGTTGGTCTAACAAAAATCAGTTTCGAGGCCATTGTATTCAAGTTGCGCATGCTAGAGATTTACCCTCTCTCAGAGGACCCCGTGTCTTGCGGGGAAAAATGACGCGTTTGACACCCCCGTCTTTCCGGCTACCTCGTTTATCCATACACTCTCTACGTGCGACAACGTACAGATAGATGATGTCGTGATGATCATATTAGCGAGTCACGGTGGTTCAAAATAAAGGCAACTGGCCGATAGACCAAATTTCCGCTTGCCTGAGTTGCCGGAAAGGTGGCTGTCCCAGCGCATTCGTCTCCTTCAAAAACAATAAATGCACGTCGATATCGATAAATCTCATGGCGACGAAGGTTATATGCCTTTGAAAGTGCTGCCCGCAGATATTCATCATCTCATAAGCATGTTGGCCCTCCTTGCCGGACTTGGCCTGATGCAGAATGCCTATGGCGACAAAAGCAAGGCAGAAATCCAAACGGGTCTCCAAAGTAACAGACCGGAGCCAATGGTATTCGATCTGGTTGATCCGCTCGGTGCGCCCAAGGGTGAACTGGAGATTAATGCCTTGCTGGATTATTCGCCTCGCGCCGGACAGTTCCAATGGTCGCCGGAAATTGAATATTCATTTGCGGATGGATATGCAATAGAGCTGGAACTGCCATTCGAAAATTCATCATTAGACGAGTATAAACTTTCCTTGCAGGGTACTTTTGGGAAGCTGGCGAACGGAAAAATGATTCATGGCTGGCAAGCAATCGGCCGCCGTATGACGCACGAAAAGGCGTTTGGGGCCGAGCTCCTTTATTTGAATGATTATCGGTTTTCGGACAAGTGGAGCATGATGAATATGTTAGGCCTCAGGCATACCGCAATTGGTAAATCCGGTGATTTTGTGGCAATCCTTAATAACAGCCTTTTTTACAGTCATTCCCAACATCTTGCGATAGGGATCGAGCTGAATAGTGAAATAGGGGAGCGTGACTGGCGTTACCGGTTGACTCCGCAGCTTCAGTATACGGTAGGTAAAAATGGAGTAATTCAACTGGGCGGGGGTCCTTCGCAATTGAATGATACCGGAAGAACAGAATGGTTACTGAGCTCCCGGCTTGTCTATAATTTTTAGGCTGTATCGGGTAGACAGTCCGGATTTTTGAAATACGTTCGGCGCACCTTGCTCGAATGCCGCAGAAAAAAAGAGAATCCCGCGAATCGCTGTTTTAACGCTGCGGCGGTTCGGTGTGACAGCGCACAGAGCGATCTCAATCCATTCATTAGTATGATCCAACTTCCTTTGTTTTCGTGGGAATTTAGTCGCACTCAATTTTTAAACCAATGGAGACGATTATGATAAATTATTTAAAACCTGCCCTAACCGCAGTAGTGCTTGCGCTAGCGCTAACCGCTTGCGACTCCAAG
>JBDSSX010000398.1:0-2773 GCA_039928555.1 Nitrosospira sp.
GGCAATGGGCGCAGCGCCAAGCGCGGCGACAATGGCGGTTCCAAGGGCGAGAGAAATGATTGATTTTTTGCTGGGCATATTATTCATGGTATTTTCTCCTGGTTGTCGTACTTGGTTTTGATAATAAGCTTTCGAAAAAGCACGCGCTTGCCGACGCGCTTGCCAGTTGTGGTAGCTCATTAAGCAGATCCATTTTTAAAGATCCACGCATGAGCAATCTGTTACGCTTCGGAAAAACCGGTACCCTTGCGGATGCTGCCGTAACACACTAAATTATCGTGTTTTCCATGGTACCGTTCCGTACGATAGCGCACATTACGTAGATGCTCAAGTGCGCGAACCCAAGATCGCGTCCCTGGGCTGTCAACAGGGATCACATCCTTGAAGAGACTTGAAGATTACTTGCTCAACGAATTGTATTGTCAAGGATATCGCATGGTACCAAGCAGATCAGGCGGATCAATAATAAGTTATTATTTTCAGTTGGTTATAATTAAGGTATCAGCTATTGATGGTTATGGATAATTGGGACACGCTATATAATCGCGCCGAAAGGCATTGGCACACAGGCTGGCACGAGCGAGCTACCACATCCTGAAGGAGAAACAGCCGTTTGACGTGAAGCGCTGCTTCGCCCCTGATAGGTTAAAGGTGGCGGCAGATCAACCGGTAGGGCCTGACGCGAGCCAGCCGGTCTGAATGGAGACCTGCCGCACCGCCTGTGTTGGTGAGGGTCGTCTGCCGGATGAGCCAGTTGTGGATTGGATGTTCAAATGAGCGAGCCCCAGATCTGTGACCATTGCCCGGACACCTTGGCGGCACCAACGTTTATCTGAGGCGAGTTTCCGCTAGGGCAGTATCGGAATATCGGATAGCTGCTTGATCATATGGGGTGACAGGCACGATTCAGTCGTAGCCACGAGCGAGGAAACGGGTTCGACGGGAACAACAAGCCAGGCCTGCGAAGTGAAAAATCCCTGCTGTCCGAAAAAAATAGCGGAAAAAGTTTGGTTTCGCCCTTGGCACGGGGTCGGCTAATGAGTGTCCACCACCCCTACTACGCAACGTCCCTTGGGAAAATCTACTCCGACCCCGATTTCATAGTTCCCGGAGGCTGGTTCGCAGCGAAAAAATGTGCTGAGACTCAATTTTTCCATTTCCGCATCTCCTTAATTAGAACACCAAGGAAAATTAAAGGTGCCAGATACATCTTGCATCCATGCATATTTCGATTTATTTTCGGTTCTTGTTACCCGATTTCCTTCAACGTGCCCGCCCCGCGCGCCTGCGGGCGAATGCCAACCCCGCAAGTCCTAGTCCGAGCAGTGCGCCCGTAGCGGGCTCGGGGACGGAGATTTGTCCGCGTATTTCACCGCTCGGGAAAGTGGAAGTGTGAATATTGATGTACCACAGACCGCCGAGCAGGTTGCCGGCGTTATCCGCGGGGTTGACAAGCGCATCCAGGTCAAACGAATTGCTCACGATGCCCGAACTGGTTCCGGTAATGTCCGGGATAGTTATCCTGACCGGCGAAGCTATTCCCACTCCCGAGGGATCGCCGGGATTGGTGGCGCCGTGAAAATGTGCTGCGTTCGCCGGTCCGGTGTTGAGCGAATAGGAAATGGTCCAGCTTAGAACGTTGGTCGTGTCGTCAAATAACATACTCGCGAAGCTACTTCCCCCGGCGGCGGCCTGTCCGCTCTGTGGCACTTCCTGAGCACCGTCAAGGAATGCGTTCAGGTGGATAAGCGCGGCGTTGGCGCCAAACGAAGCCAAGCTCAGTAACACAAAAAATATCCAGCGTTTCATTGTCAGTTCCTCCTTTTTTGGTTCGCTCATCCCGTCGCCGATATCAGGAAGCGGCGGTAGCCATGCTCAATTTGCCACTGTTGCGGTCTCAGCAGCCCGGATCTTCATCGTCAACCGCCAGGCAAATCACTTTGAGCCGACTCGTTGCGATATTCCTCTGCCAAACTATACTGAAGACCAATGCTCTATTTCCTTGCCATATTTCTCAAGCAACGACTATGCCCAACCTGCCCCAACGCCCGAAGCGACAGAACCGCCGCCGCATGATCGGGGTTTCGCAGCCGCTTATCGAGGGAGGTTGACGCCTTGCGTAAGCTCAGCCTCAACAACCCGAATTGGCTTCGGGAATTGATTCATGCCTCGGTCAAGACGTCCTGCGAGCCACGTTTCCTGCATCGGTTACACTGCGTATTGCTGGTCGCCGAGGATCGCAGTTGTTACGAGGTCGCGCGGTGGTTCGGCGAGGACCCGCGCACGATCGAGCGCTGGGTACATGCGCTCGATGAGCACGGCGTAGAGGGACTACGCGAACACCATGCGGGCGGGCGTCCCATCAAGCTGGCCAACGAGCAATTGCAGCGCCTCACACTCGACTTGCAGAAGCCGCCACGCGTGTGCGGATATCCGGAGCGGGAATGGAGTGGAAAGCTTCTGACGCAGCACCTGGAGTGCCGCTACGGGATCAAGTTAAGTGCGCGCCAATGCCAGCGGATCATGCGCCGGCTGGCCGGCACCGGGGCGTCCGGGGTGGCTTGATGCGCTGGCCATGCGGCATCGGTTTTGACGCCTAACCTAACGATGGCGTCTGCATCGGCATGCCCAGAGGTCTGCGGCATGTCGAGTGTAAAATTTACCGACACTTTTTTTGCTATATGAAGTCCGATAAACGGCCCTCATGGGCCGGTCAAAGAACAGGTTCCTTTTTATACTCAATTGGATAGTGAGACTTCCCAAGTGTAAAGAA
>JBDSSX010000399.1:0-5921 GCA_039928555.1 Nitrosospira sp.
TATCCAGGCTCCTCTCACCCGCTCTAGTCCGGGGATGAAATACAGCCTGGCTCGGTGACGTGTTTTGTTTACTTGATAACGGCTTTCAACTCACCCTTGGTATATCTGTTCGCCATGTTATCCAGCATGATGGGCTTGATCTTCCCAGCCTGACCGGCGCAGCCAAATGCTTCAAAGCGTGCTTTGCAAATATCCTTCGCCGCGGCGGTCGCATCCTTGAGAAATTTGCGCGGGTCAAACTCGCTTTTGTTTTTGGCAAGGTGGCGGCGGACTGCACCCGTCATGGCGAGGCGGATGTCGGTATCGATATTGATCTTGCGCACACCATGCCTGATACCTTCCTGGATTTCCTCCACCGGCACGCCATAAGTCTCCTTCATTTCTCCACCATATTCGCGGATGATGTCAAGCCAGTCTTGTGGCACAGAACTGGAGCCGTGCATCACCAGATGAGTATTGGGAATACGCTGATGGATGTCCTTGACGCGCTCGATAGCGAGAATGTCGCCAGTCGGTTTGCGCGTGAATTTGTACGCGCCATGGGAGGTCCCGATGGCGATGGCCAGCGCATCCACGCCTGTTTGTTTGACGAAGTCGGCAGCCTGCTCCGGATCGGTCAACAGTTGATCATGAGATAGCTTCCCTTCAGCTCCGTGCCCGTCTTCCGCTTCACCCATGCCGGATTCGAGCGAGCCCAGGCAACCCAGCTCACCTTCAACGGAAACGCCGACCGCGTGCGCCATCTCCACCACCTTGGCGGTGACCTCGACGTTGTATTCATAGGATGATGGCGTCTTGGCGTCCGCCTCCAGTGAGCCATCCATCATGACACTGGAAAAACCGCTACGGATGGCGTTAATGCATACCGCCGGGGATGCACCGTGATCCTGATGCATGACGATGGGAATATGCGGGTAAGCCTCCACCGCCGCCGCAATCAGGTGGCGCAAAAAAGCTTCGCCGGCATATTTGCGCGCACCTGCGGAACCCTGCATGATTACCGGGCTGTTGCATTCATCGGCCGCTTGCATGATGGCCTGAATCTGCTCCAGATTATTTACATTGAAAGCGGGCAGACCATAGCTATTTTCCGCCGCATGATCCAAAAGTTGACGCAATGATACGAGTGCCATTTGAGCCTCCTCAAAGTTAGAATCTGTGTATCCGAATCGTAAATGGTGTCCTGTTAATGTAAGTCAGAAAACCGCTACTTAGAGATGGCTGGATTGTCACCATGCCGCGTTATGGATCGCTCCATATGAATAAATGACACGCTTTCCCCGTACCTTATCCGACATCATTTTTAGCGTCCCGCCGCCCCTGGTTTATTAACTTGAGTGCTATATAACAATATTTCCAGCTCACCACGCAAGCAACGGAAAACAGGGAATTCAGTATTCCTGCTAATCAGCTCTCGGGCTTTGCCAAAGCCTTCCTGTATTCTCCCACCTTGACAATTTTCATGGTATTGGTGCCGCCCGCCTTGCCCACGGGTTCGCCGATGGTCATGATGATCAGATCGCCATTGCGCACCACGCCCCGCTTGAGCAGCTCGGTTTCAGCATGATTCAGGATGATCTCGGGATCATTCGAACCTCCGCCGAATTTTATCGGGTAAACACCCCGAAACAAGGTCATTTTACGGCGGGTATCCTCTTGCGGGCTTAAAGCAAATATGGGTACATTGGAGCTTCTGCGCGACATCAGCAATACTGTTTTGCCGCTTTGTGTAAGCGCGGCGATGGCGCGGAGTTTCAGACCGCTGGCGGTGAACATGGTGGCGCGGGCGATCGCTTCCTCAATGGTATCCGGAAGGCCACCCTGAAGCCGGCGGAGTTCGCTGCTCGCCAGATATTCCTTTTCCGCTTCAAGGCAAACCCTGGCCATGGCCGCAACGGCCTCGACAGGATACTGTCCCGCGGCGGATTCCGCGGATAGCATCACTGCATCGGTGCCATCCAGTACCGCATTCGCGACATCGGATACTTCAGCACGGGTTGGAACCGGACTGGTGACCATTGATTCCATCATCTGGGTAGCGGTCACCACCAGTTTATTGTTGGCACGTGCCGTGCGGATCATCCGTTTCTGCAGCGCCGGCACCACCGCGTCGCCTACTTCTACCGCAAGATCACCACGCGCTACCATAATGGCGTCGGACGCCTGCAGAATATCATCCAGCGCCAGAATGGCTTCCGATCGCTCAATTTTTGCCATCAGTAAACTTTTGCCGCCGGCTTCGTGCATCACTTCACGCGCCCAGCGCATGTCGTCTCCGGAGCGCGGGAAGGATACCGCGAGGTAATCCGCCTTGAGCACCGCGGCAGTCCTGATGTCCTCCACGTCTTTGCTGGTCAATGCGGGGGCGCTGAGTCCGCCGCCTTTGCGGTTGATACCTTTGTTGTTGGACAGCACACCGCCCTGTTCAACCACGCAATATACCCGGGGCCCCTGGGCATCGGATACGCCGAGCACGATACGGCCATCATCCAGGATCAGTGTCGCACCCGTTTCGACATCATTGGGGAGCTCTTTGTAATCCAGCCCCACCCGTTCCTGATCGCCAAGCGTGCATTCGGCGTCAAGTATGAATTTGTCACCGGTTTTGAGCGCGATCTTTCCGCTCTCAAATTTGCCAATCCGGATTTTCGGTCCCTGCAAATCCGCCAGTACTCCCACGGCATGACCCGCGGCACGTGCCAGCGAACGGGTCAGTTCGGCGCATTCGATGTGCTCCTCGCGAGTGCCATGAGAAAAATTGATACGTACTACATCCACTCCGGCATGTATCATGCGCTCAAGAACTTTAGGATCACGGGATGCGGGGCCGAGAGTAGCGACGATTTTTGTTCTTCGAATCATTCTAGGTAGGGGTGTGCTGCATTAGTTAACCGTACAAAAAATCAGCGCGCGCGCTGTTCAAGTATTTCCACCGCCGGCAGCTTCTTACCTTCCAGAAACTCCAGAAAGGCACCGCCAGCAGTGGAAATGTAGGATATCTTGTCATAAATACCGTACTTCTGGATCGCGGCAATGGTGTCGCCACCGCCCGCCAGGGTAAATGCTCCGGTATTGGCAATCGCCATGGCGATGGTTTTGGTGCCCGCACCGAATTGATCGAACTCGAATACACCAACGGGACCATTCCATACAACAGTGCCGGCTTTCATGATGATATCCGCCAATTCTTGCGCACTCTTCGGGCCGATATCGAAAATCATCTCATCATCGGCAACCGAGTCGGCGTCTTTCAATATCGCCGGTTCGTTCGCATCGAATTTTTTTCCGACCACGACATCCACCGCAATGGGGATGGAAGCATGGCGTTTCGCCATTTTATCCATCAACATCTTCGCGGTAGGAATCAGATCATCTTCGCACAAGGATTTTCCGGTATTCTTGCCAGCGGCTTTGAGGAAAGTGTTGGCGATGCCGCCGCCAACCACCATCTGGTCCACTTTTTCGGACAACGACTCAAGCACGGTAAGCTTGGTCGAAACTTTGGATCCTCCGACGATGGCGACCATGGGGCGTGCCGGATTCAGTAGAGCTTTGGTCAGCGCGTCCAGTTCTTCGGTCAGCAGAATACCGGCACAGGCAACAGGCGCATACTTGGCAATGCCGTGAGTCGACGCTTCAGCGCGGTGTGCTGTGCCGAAGGCATCCATCACAAACACGTCGCACAGCCGGGCATATTTTTGCGCGGTCTCATCAGTATTTTTCTTTTCGCCCTTATTGATGCGGCAATTTTCCAGAACGACCAGCTCGCCTTCGGCGACTTCGAAGCTATTCTCTACCCAATCCTTGATCAGGCGCACGGGTTTGCCCAGACGTGCAGCGATATTATCGGCAACTGGCTTGAGCGAATCCGCCTCAGACCATACGCCTTCTTCGGGGCGGCCCAGGTGTGACGTCACCATCACTTTAGCCCCTTGTTTCAGGCAGTGGTTGATAGTATCCATGGAAGCGGTAATACGTGCATCAGACGTAACCTTGCCGTCTTTAACGGGTACATTGAGATCGGCGCGAATGAAAACGCGCTTGCCTTTCAGATCGAGATCGATGACTTTAATGACGGACACTGGAAGTTCTCCAAATTTGTACGGCAATAGGGAAGTCTCTTGACACGCCTTATGCCTCATCGAAGTGGGGGAACGGGAGGTGCGGAAAGCGAATCGGGTAAATTATTTTACGCCTTGGCGATTTCCGGCACCTCACCAAAAACTATTTCGCGGCAACGCGGACCATTTCCAGAATCTTGCTGGAGTAGCCCCACTCGTTGTCGTACCAGGAAACGACTTTTACGAAGCTGCCATCCAAAGCCATGCCAGCATCCGCGTCAAAGATGGAGGTGCAACTTTCACCGCGAAAATCGGTGGAAACAACTTTCTCATCGGTATAGCCGAGCACACCCTTCATTGATCCCTCGGATGCTTTCTTCATGGCGGCACAGATTTCCTCGTAGGTGGCATCCTTCTCCAGTTCGACGGTTAAGTCGACCACTGAGACGTCAGAAGTCGGTACGCGGAAGGCCATGCCAGTGAGCTTTTTGTTCAATTCGGGGATAACCTTGCCAACGGCTTTGGCCGCACCGGTCGAGGATGGAATGATGTTTTCGAGAATACCGCGCCCTCCGCGCCAATCCTTATTGGAAGGGCCGTCGACAGTTTTCTGGGTGGCGGTGGCCGCATGTACGGTAGTCATCAGGCCGCGCTTGATGCCGAAGGCATCGTGCAACACCTTGGCGACAGGGGCGAGACAGTTGGTGGTACATGAAGCGTTGGAAATAATGGATTGTCCGGCATAGGTTTTGTCATTCACACCATAAACAAACATGGGCGTGTCATCTTTTGACGGCGCTGACATGATGACTTTTTTGGCGCCGGCAACCAGGTGTTTCTCGCAACTTTCCTTGGTGAGAAAAAGTCCGGTGGATTCAACGACGATATCCGCACCCACCTCGCCCCATCTCAGTTCACTGGGATCCTTGATGGCGGTCAGGCGGATTTTCTTGCCATTGACCACCAGAGTGTCGCCTTCGATAGAGACATCCCCCTTGAAGCGGCCATGCACAGAATCATGCTGCAACATGTAGGCGAGGTAGTCAGGCTCAAGCAGGTCGTTAATCGCGACGACTTCGATGTCCGGAAAATTCTGTATTGCTGCGCGGAATACCATACGGCCTATGCGGCCAAATCCATTGATACCGACTTTGATTGTCATGTTTTTAAACTCCTTGGATAAAAAAAAGACCTAGGCGAAATCCCGCAGCGTTACCAGTCTCAATTAACGAGATTAAATAACGCTATTCACCGCTTTTACCACATTCTCGACGGTGAAGCCGAAGTGCTTGAATAGATCGCCAGCAGGCGCCGACTCGCCAAATGTATCCATGCCGACCACCGCGCCTTCGAGTCCCACATATTTGCGCCAGTAATCGGTGACACCCGCTTCCACAGCCACGCGTACTATACCCTTGGGCAATACACTGTCCTTATAGGACGTATCCTGACGATCAAACAGGTTTGTACAAGGCATTGAGACCACGCGCACATGGACACCCGTTTCGGCGAGTGCTTTTTGCGCCATCATTGCCAGGCCGATTTCAGAGCCGGTAGCGATAATGATTGCCCGTGGCTTGCCGTCCTCAGCCTCCGACAGGGTATAACCGCCCTTGTCGATCAGTTTGATAGTGGTAGCGTCGCGTTTCTGGAAAGGCAGATTCTGGCGGCTGAAAATCAGCGTTGAAGGGCCATCCTTGCGTTCAATCGCGCGTGCCCAGGCCACTGTGGACTCGACCGTATCGCAGGGCCGCCATACATCCATGTTGGGAATATAACGTAACGTCGCAGTCTGTTCCACCGGTTGGTGTGTCGGGCCGTCTTCGCCCAGGCCAATTGAATCATGTGTAAACACGAACA
>JBDSSX010000400.1:0-4348 GCA_039928555.1 Nitrosospira sp.
TGGCGGGTAATGCCTGTGTTCTGAAACACGCCTCCAACGTACCGCAATGCGCGTTGGCGCTGGAGCAATTGTTCCGTGACGCAGGATTTCCTCCGCATCTCTTTACCACGCTCATGATCGAGGCTGCCGATGTGGCTGAAGCCGTCGCCAGTCATCATGTTCATGCGGTGACACTTACCGGTTCGGAGACCGCCGGACGTGAAGTCGCCTCGCATGCGGGCCAGCATTTGAAGAAATGTGTATTGGAGCTGGGCGGATCGGATGCGTTCATTATATTGAAGGATGCGGATCTGGAACAAGCCGCCAGCATTGCGGTCAGGTCGCGGTTCCAGAACTGTGGCCAATCGTGCATTGCAGCCAAGCGCATTATTCCCGTTGCGGAAATCGCCGACGAGTTTTTATCGCTGTTCATTAAGAAAACAGAAGATTTGAGAATAGGTGATCCACTGGACGAAGCGATCCAAATGGGTCCAATGGCGCGGCTTGATTTGCGGGAGGCGTTGCATAAGCAGGTAACCGACTCGATCGCGCAAGGTGCGCATGCGGTTCTCGGATGCGAGCCGATATCGGGAGAAGGGGCATTCTACCCGCCATCGATACTGGAGCGGGTAACAGCGAAAACCCGGGCGTATCACGAAGAATTATTCGGGCCGGTGGCTGCAGTGATACGCGCCGCTGATGAAGAAGAGGCCGTTCACATTGCCAACGATACCCGTTTCGGTCTTGGTTCCAGCATCTGGAGCCGTGATACCGAATATGCGGAGAAAATCGCGCAGAGAATTCAGGCCGGTTGCACCTTTATCAATGGTATGGTTCGATCCGATCCGCGCCTACCCTTTGGCGGAACCAAGGCTTCCGGTTTTGGCAGGGAACTGTCGTACCATGGCATTCGAGAGTTCGCTAATATCAAAACGGTCTGGATCCGGTAAAGCTTCCGTGAAGCGAGTTGTCTGGCAGTGTGGGCGGCACAGCGGCTTTAGCCGAATCGAAGGATTTCTATCAACATCCGCTCTATGGAGGGCCTGTTCAGAGATTTCTTAGACCACTCCCTGACCAATCATCGCGTCGGCCACTTTGACGAAGCCAGCTACATTGGCGCCATCCACATAACTAACGCTTCCGTCTTTGCGCTGACCGTATTTCAGACAGGATCTGTGAATGGCCTGCATAATTTCGAGCAATCGGGCATCCACCTCTTCGCGAGGCCAGGAAAGACGCATCGCATTCTGGCTCATTTCCAGGCCGGAGGTCGCCACTCCGCCCGCGTTACTGGCCTTACCGGGGGCGAACAGCACCTTGCTGTGCTCGAAGCGTTTCACGGCCTCCGCCGTGGAAGGCATATTGGCGCCCTCGGCGACACAGATTACGCCATTCTTGATCAAAGTTGCCGCATCTTCCTCATTCAGTTCATTCTGTGTGGCGCATGGCAAAGCGACGTCCACCGGGACATGCCACGGACGCATGCCAGCAATAAATGTGGCTTTCGCGCATTCAGCGTAGCTGCTGATTCGATCATAACGAAGATTTTTGCATTCCATCAACTCATTCAGTTTTTCAACGGTGAAACCTTCTTCATCAACCACTGTGCCGCTGGAGTCGGATACGGTGATTACTTTGGCGCCAAGCGCCATTGCTTTTTCCACGGCATATTGCGCGACGTTCCCCGAGCCCGAGACGGATACCCGTAAGCCGTCGAGCGAGCGGCCGGATTGCTTGAGCATTTCCTCGGCAAAATATACGGTACCGTAACCGGTGGCTTCCGGGCGTATCAGAGATCCGCCGAAACTCAGACCCTTGCCCGTGAAAACGCAGTCGGCGCGGTTGGACAGCTTTTTCATCATACCCGCCATGAAGCCAACTTCCCGCCCGCCAACCCCTATATCGCCGGCCGGCACATCCGTGTCGGAGCCGATATGGCGAAACAATTCGCTCATATAAGCCTGACAGAAGCGCATGATCTCCCCCTGGCTTCGACCTTTGGGGTCGAAATTCGAGCCGCCTTTGCCGCCACCCATCGGTAGCGTGGTCAGAGCGTTCTTGAAAGTCTGCTCGAACGCCAGAAATTTGAGGATGGAAAGATTCACTGAAGGATGAAAGCGAGTGCCTCCCTTGTAAGGGCCAATGGATGAACTGTGCTGGATTCTGTAACCGCGGTTAACATTCACCTCCCCTTTATCATCCACCCAGGCGACCCGGAAAATGATTATTCGCTCCGGCTCGATAAGGCGATCCAGCAGGCCGTGTTCGGCATAACGGGGGTGCTCGGTGATAAAGGGCCAGAGACTCTCCATGACTTCGGCAACCGCCTGCAGATATTCGGGCTGACCTGGATTATGTTCGGCTATGTAGGCGCAGAATTCTTGAAAGCTTTGGTATTTCATTGTGATCTCCCCTTTTGTCCCTTTGTACAAAACCATTCCATCAAGGTACGTATTCCGCCAAATTATTTGCAGAGTCGCACTATATTGCCTGCTGCATCAGCTGGGCTCATCGTCTTTTTTTTCGTCATCTTTTTTTCGCGGCCGGGTCCACCAGATGATGATAAACAGTAGCGACAGCGCTACGCCCGCTTCCAGCAGTAATATCCACATAGGGTCTAGCATGATGTATATTTGTCAATTGCAACTTTAACCAAAATTCAATGAAAAACCAATTAAGTTTTCTCGCCGTCGCCTGGTTGCTGTTGCTCAATGCCTGTACGACCGTGCCCACGAGCGCTCCCGTCGTTCCGGAAAAACCGGCTGCGTCCACGGTTCCGCTTGCCGCGGCACCTCCCATGACCGTGCTCAAGCCGGCCAACTGGAGCGCGCTGACGGGCTGGACGGACGATGATATTCTGCCCGCATGGGACGCATTCCTTCGAAGCTGCGCCGTCCTGAAAAATCAGCCGCTGTGGCAGGAAACCTGTTCTCAGGCTGATACCATGCGGGGGCAGGATACCGCCACGCTACGGCAATTCTTCGAGAGCCGTTTTGTGCCACACCAGGTATTGAATTCCGACGGCAGCGGTGACGGCTTGATCACCGGCTATTATGAACCCTTATTGAAGGGCAGCCGCAAGCAGTCGAAGCGTTACCGTTTCCCACTTTATACCACGCCCGATGAGCTTCTCGTGATCGATTTAAGCGAGGTTTATCCCGAGCTCAAGAATATGCGGTTGCGCGGACGTTTGCAAGGACGTAAGGTGGTACCGTACTATAGCCGCTCCGAAATAGAGAGAAACCTGGCGCCCCTGCAGGGGAAGGAGCTTTTATGGGTGGATGATGCGGTTGATTTATTTTTCCTGCAGATCCAGGGATCGGGCCGGGTAGCGCTTGAGAGTGGGGAGATCGTGCGCATCGGTTATTCCGAGCAAAATGGCCATCCCTATAAATCCGTTGGACGGTTGCTGGTGGAGCGCGGGGAATTGCCCCTGGAGAAAGCTTCCATGCAGGGAATCAAGGCCTGGGGCCAGAAAAATCCAGCCAGATTGAATGAGTTGTTATATCAGAATTCGAGCTTTGTTTTTTTCCGGGAACTACCCGCGGGGGTGCCGGGGCCTCTGGGTTCGCTTGGCGTACCCCTGACCGCAGGCAGGAGTCTTGCTATCGACCCTCGTGCAGTACCCCAGGGTGCGCCGGTGTTTCTTGCCACGACTTGGCCAAATACCGACAAACGGCTTCACCGGCTGATGGTGGCGCAGGATACGGGCGGCGCCATCAAGGGAAGCGTACGTGCCGATTTCTTCTGGGGCTTTGGTCCGCAGGCTGGAGATCAGGCGGGGAAGATGAGACAGAGCGGCAGAATGTGGGTATTAATGCCTACCGGTTATGTCCCGCAAGCCCAGACACGTTAAACCCGGATAATCCATTAGGACGCGAGATGATGGTGAGGCAGGTTGCGAGACAGTTTTGTTGGTTGGGAGAAGTCCATAGCTTGGTCTATGGACGCCGAGCAAGCGGCGAAAATGGCCGCAAACTGACCGTCAGCACTCGCGTAGGCTTGGAGAGCCGCCTAATGGATTATCTGGGTTATAACCATCATGCGTCTTATTGTACCACTGCGGAATTTATAAGATAGCTTCCTGGCTTTGCCAACACGTGCGCCCGAAGCTGACGAGAGCCCGTAGCCCCTGCCTGACACTCATCGACTGGAGGGGTGGCCAATATAGATGGATTAATTAAAGGGAGCCACACCGGCAAGCGTTTTCCCGGCAGTTCTCCTATATACGGGAAACGCGCTCCTACGAGGCTTTTTAGCGCGGTCTACGGTGTCCGGATATCAGATCAATGTACCAAAGCTCCCGAACCAGCCAGCAGAATCAGGATAAAAGCGCCCCAATAAATCATGTTGTCCATGGTATTACCTC
>JBDSSX010000401.1:0-5550 GCA_039928555.1 Nitrosospira sp.
TGTAGCCGGTCGCAGTGTTGCCGGGGGTGACCGCGCCACGCGTGAAAGAGCGCTCGATAGTGATGAACTGGCGGTCTCCAATGGCAATGAAGTCGGTCAGCCCGTTGGTGGCAAAACCAACGAAAGACGCGGGGGCGAAGACAACCGGACCGACATCGTAGATGTATTCGGCGCCGGGTTTTCCGCTGGCGATGTCGAAAGAAAGAATGCGCGAGCGGGAACCCGTGAATATGTTTGAGGGCGGGGTGTCCTGTATCAGGCCGTTTTCGGTGGCGGTATACAGCGTATCTCCATCAACCGATATCGCGAGGCTTTCGAATGCCAGATTGTTATAGATGCCTCGGTCGCCAGGAAATAAACCCATATTGGAACCGTTGGGATGGTAGCGGGCGGGTACTTCGAAATCGCGGCTATGGCTGCCATCGGGATTCATTTCCCGCACCGTAGGGTTATGAAAACCGAAAATGCCGCGGTCTCCCTCATTACTCCAGTAAATCTTATTGCGCGCGGTATCGAAGCGCAGACCTTCCGGATCCACCGAGTTGCTTTTGAAGGCGCCGCCACCGGGTTGCTGAATTGTGGTCACTTCGTGGAATGTCACACCCGCCATGCCTGGCGTGGCGGAACGCTGAAACTGGGCAAGATCCAGGGATAATTCGTAGAAACGCGCCGGATTGGTTCTGCTCCGATCATCGCTGATAGCCAGGTAACGATCGGTGAGGGCGTTGTAATCCAGCGATGACAAACCGCCAACGGTGGTGCCGAGGAAGCTTGTCTTGTTGGGTACGATTTGCTGGCCTACATAGGCCAGGCCAAAATTGGCGGCCTGATCGGCCGCATGGATGGGGGTGGCGCAGCTTGCAGCCAGGGTAGCGGCAAGAATTATCTTCATGAGCGGGACTTTATCAGAAGTCATTGGGTGCTGCCGCGAAGTTCGCCTAAGTGCGGGAAATATTCGCCGTACACACTTGATACCCATTTTGGCGCTTACTTTAGCGTCCTCGCACGAAACTTCCCCGCCATATCAGAACTATTCCGTTTTCCAAATAGAATCAAGTATCATAAGCAGGTTTATCCGCGTTGCAATCCCGGTCATATTGCGGCGTAGCAGATAGCCATCGGCCGCTGGCAGGCTATCGTTCGCGTGCCATTACAACAAATACCTATGATCCTAAATCCGGTAGTTGGGCAGGGTGGGGTGTGCGGTTTTTGGGGTGTAAGGCAAGGCGCAACAACGCGAAATGGTTATTCCATTTCAAGGCGTTGCAACGCTGCCCTGCGCCATAAAAACGGTGCAATCCGCCCTGTAGCGGACTCACCCAGAAGGTGGGTCTCAAATGATACAGAAAATCTTTATGAATCATAGAACTAAACTCATAAATGAGCGGTCAACTACCGGATTTAGGATGATTATCACTCGCCATATAAGCGCCGCAAGTAGCGGTTCCCGGCTGATATTCGCCGCGCTCCTTCTCGCGGCGAGTCTATCCGGATGTGCCAGTTTCAAGGAAGTGAGAACGTTTGCATCGCTTTCCGCGAATGCCGCCACCTATGACGCACTCACCAGAGACTATATCGGAGCGCTCGATAGACGCAAGCAGTATCAGCCGCAAAAATTCCACGGTGATCTGGAGACGATGAAGATGCGCCGGGAAGCACAGCGCGCCAGCCTGGATTTGCTCCAGCAAACCGTGACAAATTACATGCAGGGTCTCGGCAGTCTTGCCTCCGGCGACATTAGAACCTTCGACAGGTCGCTTGATAATCTCAGCTCCAGCCTCAGCGATGCGACATTGCTAGACCGTAGCGAGAAAGAAGCCGTCGGTGCGCTCTCTACCCTGCTCGCGCGTACCACCACGACACTCTACCGGCAGCATGAAATGAAGCAACTGATTCGCGACGGCAACCAACCGCTTCAGGACGTGATAGCGGCTACCCGCAAGATTGTGAAGCGCGGCATCGTGGCCGATTTGCAGACGGAGTCCGCGCTGGCCGGACGATACTATGATAACTTTATGCTGGCGCCGGATAATCCTGTGGAGCCAGTCGCAATGGCGCTCGCAAAAGAAGCCAGGGTGGAAGCGCTAGCCCGCGTGGACAACCGCATCCGGGGCGCGCAGCGCTATGATACCGTGCTGGATGAAATCGCGGCGGGACATCAATATCTTTATGACCATCGGGACAGGATTGGCCAGGATGATTTCGGCCGGCAGTTCAAGCCAGCGGTCGACGAACTTCGGGCCGCTTACAGGAGCCTGCTTGACGTTTCACGGTGAAAGGAAAATGGGAGGGGAGGGTAGGGCATGGAAAAGCTTACGCCGGATGACGCTTTTGAGCTGGGCAACCTGTTTCGCGATGCCGCAATTGCGCTTGGGGACTGGCGCATCAAGAATCGGGCCAGCTTGAGCCAAAGCCAATGGGCTGAACTCGATGACCGCGAAATCAAGCTCTTGAACGCCGCGTCAGGCATATACACCAACGCGATAGGGTTGGTTCTGACCGAGAGCCAGACCTCGCTGGCTCGCCTGCAGTCCAGCGTGAAAAACGCAAAGTCGGCGGTGCGGCGCATTGCAATCTTCAAGCAGGTGCTTGATCTCGCGTCCGCACTGATCCTCTTCGCCGGCGCGGTGACGTCCGGCAATGTCGCGGGAATTCCCGCCGCGGTGGTGGCGCTGGAAGACGCCGCCGCGGCTATTGTCGAATCCTCCGATCCGGAATCATGATTCTCGCGATGACGCGCCGGTTTTTTGCCGGTTCGCCGGCAAGCCTTTATCATCCTAAATCCGGTAGTTGACCGCTCATTTATTAGATCAGTGTTATGATTAATAACAATATTTCATATTATTTGACGCTCACTTTCCGGGTGAGGCCGCTACGGGGCGAATTGCACAGTTTTTGCGGCACATGGCTGCGTTGCAACTTCTTGGAATGGAATGACCATTCCGCGTCGTTGCGCCTTGCCCCGCACCCCAAAACCGCACACGTCACCCCGTCCAACTACCGGATTCAGGATTATTTATTTCAGTGCCGCAATGCCGCAAATTTCCCATCTATTCATGAATAAGAAGCTTGTCGTAATCGCCGTAGCGCTTGTCGCCGCCGTTGTGATACTGGCGGGTTGGTCTTTCCTCCGCCAAGAGAGCGATGTGAATACGCTGGAGCTTTTCGGCAATGTCGACATCCGCCAGGTTTCGCTGGCTTTCAACGGGAGTGAACGGGTCGCCGAAATGCGCGTGCAGGAAGGCGACCGGGTCGAAGCCGGACAAGTGCTTGCCACGCTCGATACACGTACCCTTGCGCTGCAAATCGCCCAGGCCCAAGCGGGGATCGAGGTGCAGGAGCAGGTCTTGTTGCGGCTGAAGAACGGTACCCGACCCGAAGAGGTGGATCAGGCCAGAGGTGACGTCGCTTCCGCCCAAGCCGAGGCGGACCTTGCCGCGCAACAACTCAAACGGCTGCGGGATGTGGAAAAAACAGCTGGTGAGGCGATCAGCCAGCAGGATCTGGACCATGCGCGTTCACGCCGCCAAGTCTTCAAGGCGCTGCTGAAAAATCGCAAAAAGGCACTGAGGCTGGCGGTGATCGGTCCGCGCAAGGAAGACATCGCCCAGGCTGAGGCGCAACTGAATGTTTCCAAAGCTGAACTGGCTTTACTCAAACACCAGCTCAGCCTGGCCGAGTTGACGGCGCCCATCAATGCCATTGTGCGCTCACGCCTGCTGGAACCGGGCGATATGGCCTCGCCGCTACGCCCGGTCTATGCACTGGCGATAACCGACCCGAAATGGGTGCGCGCCTATGTGACGGAAGTCGATCTGGGCCGCATCAAGCCTGGCATGAGCGCGCGCGTAACCACCGACAGCCATCCTGATGAGCCGATTCGAGGCCGCGTCGGCTATATCTCCTCGGTGGCCGAGTTCACCCCGAAAATGGTGCAGACTGAAGAACTTCGCACCAGCCTGGTGTATGAAGTTCGTGTCTTTGTTGAAGATGCGGAGGACCGCCTGCGCCTGGGCATGCCCGCCACCGTTCGCATATCCCTGGAAAGCCATAATAATGACACGGCCGGAGCGGTACAGTGACGCACCAGTCTACGGTGGCGCTGACCGCGCGCGCCCTCCATAAGCGCTTTCTAATCAAGGAGTCCGGCCAGACAGTTCATGCCGTCTCTGACGTCTCGCTGGAAGTGCAGGCAGGCTCGCTCACGGCGCTGGTTGGCCCCGATGGCGCGGGTAAAACCACTTTGCTGCGGATGATGGCCGGATTGATGAAAGCCGACGAAGGGCAACTCCAGGTACTGGGCATTGATGTCGCGGCCGACCCGCAAGCGGTTCAGGATCGCATCAGTTATATGCCGCAACGCTTCGGTCTGTATGAAGATCTCAGCGTGCGGGAAAATCTCGACCTCTACGCCGATCTGCATGGCGTGCCGCAAGCGATTCGCCTGAAACGCTACGCACGGCTTCTGGAAATGACCGATCTGACGCGGTTCACCGCACGCCTTGCGGGCAAGCTGTCGGGGGGGATGAAACAGAAGCTGGGTCTGGCCTGTACATTGGTGCGCTCGCCGGAGTTGCTGCTGCTGGATGAGCCGACGGTGGGTGTCGACCCGCTGTCGCGCCGGGAGTTGTGGGAAATCGTCCAGCAAATGATTGACGACGAGCAACTGACCGTCCTGGTCAGCACCGCTTACCTCGATGAAGCCGAACGCTGTGCCAGGGTATTCGTGCTGCATGAAGGAAAACTGGTGGCCCAGGGAACTCCGGCGGAAATTCGTCATCATGCCCGCAACCTGTGTTTTGTTGCCACACCCCCGCTAGACCAGCCGTCGCGTTTCTTGCAGACGCGCCTGCTGGACAATGCCGAGAACATCATCGATGCGGTTCCGCAGGGTGGAGCCGTGCGTTTCATTCGCCGCCCCGGAGGGAATCAGCGACACATGGATGCCCTGCTTGACGGTGCTCCGGTTACGGCGGTCGAGGAACGTCTGGAAGACGGCTTTATGGTACTGCTAAGCAAACAGTACGTGGCTGATCTGCCGGATACCACGGCGCTGGAGGCTAGCCTAGACCCGGAAGCGGATGAAGATGAGGGTGCTAATGCTAATGCTAATGCTAATGCTGGGGCTGGGGCTGGGGCTGGTGGTGACGATGACACCGATGAAATCATTATCGAGGTACGCGATCTGGTGCGCAAATTCGGCGATTTTACCGCGGTGGATAATATCTCGTTCTCGGTCCGGCGCGGAGAGATTTTCGGTCTGCTGGGGCCGAATGGCGCGGGCAAGACGACAACCTTCCGCATGCTTTGCGGCCTCTTGCCGGCCAGCAGCGGCTTCCTTCAGGTCGCCGGCGTCAATCTGCGGCATGCACGTGCAATTGCGCGTCGCAAGATTGGCTATGTGTCGCAGAAATTTTCCCTTTATGGCGATCTCACGGTGATGGAGAACCTGGAGTTCTTCGGCAGCGCCTATGGCTTGAACGGCAAGCGCCTGCGCGACCGCATCGGCACCGTCATGCGGCAGTTCGATCTCAAGGGTAAAGAGATGTC
>JBDSSX010000402.1:0-2191 GCA_039928555.1 Nitrosospira sp.
GGCCGCGGCGTCGCATTTCGTCAAGTTCAATGGAATATGCCTCATCCGCGCATAGTCCGCTGATCGAATCCAGTTTCACCATGACAGTGCCAACTACCGAGCCATATAACTCGGCATCTATCACTGCAACGGAGTCGGTTAATGCGCGATTTGCGACATATCCCTTTCGCCAGTACGATGCATTAACAAGCCATTCTGATGGCGCCAGCGAGTTTCCAATGCTTACCGTGTAAGGCCCGAATGCTGTTTTCATTTTTTGGCCACCATGCGGCCATATACCAGCTCACCCTCTCCCATCCCTCCCGGAACCGCGCCACAACCAGTGCATCTGTGAATTCCTGGGCGAGTTGCCTCCTCAGTCGGAGAGGAAATTTTATCGAAGACTGGGTCCAATGAGAGGGTCAGAGAAGTGCTTTTCTTATGATGTGCCATGTTTTTCTCAAGTGCGATTAAGTACGAATACATACGATTAATGGGCGCAGATAAACGTCGTCCGCGGTCATTGAGCATCTTACGGATTTATGGATGGATCGATAATTGGACTGACGTGCACCAGCAAATCAGCCGGCATTGGACTTACGTACCACGAGCGAATCAGTCGATATTGGACTGACGTACAACAGAATCGTGGTGTGGTTGTTGACAGGTCAGGAAAAGGGACAACAAAAAATCCGCTGAAGCGGGTTGGGATGGGGCATCGACGGTCTATCCGGTGCTGGGCGTGCAAGCGGACGGCGCCAAAGAAATTATGGAGGGCTAAACTCCGTAATAAAAACAATCTGTAAATCTGTTTTTTCCGTGATTCTCGCCTATAGTTCTTCTAAGGGTTTTCTGATGACTGTTCATTTTGGTGCGGAGTAGTCGTCGAGGTGGATCGTTGTGGCTCTCGTGGCGCTACGCAAGAGCAGACTCATTGACAATTTTTTGTCCAAACCGGGGAGATTCCATGAAAAAATATCTCAGCAATTGGTTTACGTTCGCCGCTCTAGTCATCTTGTTTTCATATCCGGCACAGGCGCAGAATCCAGCTATCGGCCATAGTAAGGCCCCGCTTTTTTCCACCAAGGAAAAAATCGTTTTCAACCTCAATACCAACTTTACGGATTTGTGGAAACATCGCGCGATCGCGAACCGGGAAGTGCCCGAGGACATCAGGGATTTTGAGGCGCCCGGGCGCCTCGCATGGACTGATAGCACCGGAAAATACGATCTTCCCGTAAAGGTGGAGTTACGAGGAAACACCAGTCAGTCCGCATCCGAGTGCCCGTTCCCGAAAATGAGTCTGAGTTTCGGAAAAGATCAGGCGACCGGCGAAAGGGTTTCAAAAGGAACGCTGTTTGATGGATTGAGTTCCATCGGAATAGGCACGCATTGTGGCGGCAAGCCGGGGGCTTCGCCGCGGTTCCGCCGGGTTTGGGGAGGCTTGTCGCCGCATCGGGAAGCGTTGATCTACAAAGTGCAGGAATATCTTTCCATCCCGGGTTTTCAGGTTTTGCCGGCGAGCTTCAGCTACATTGATACCAACACCGGCAAAGGACCCGTCGAGCCGCAGCCAAGCGGCTTTGCCGTGAACCAGCCTATGCCGGGTTTCTTTCTGGAGGATATCAAAACTTTTATGAAGCAGGCAGATGGGAAAGAGATTCGCGCCGCGGATGCTCCTTTTCCGGATTCGGACAAGCCATACATTTTCACCAGCATTACCGATGCGCCAAAAGACGCACGGGCAGCAGGCTCGGTGATCGAGCCCATTGATGCAAAAAATATTATTCGTATCATGTTTTTCCAGGCGCTTGTCGGAAACCGGGACTGGATCATTCGCATCTCTCCGGATGATCTCAGCGCTTCCAGAGGCCTCTGGAATATGAAAGTTGTCGAGGCTGATGGCAAATGGATAGTTTTTCCCTACGATTACGATTTGGCTGGCTGGGTTAAATCCGAGAATTTCTTTTCAGGATTGCCGGGCTTGGCTGATGGTGATTTCTATAAGCCCGCCGATATTTCTCAGATCGTGGCGGAACTGAAACAGAAACGTCCTGGCATTGAGGCCCTAGTGGATGGGTTAGCCAGAGAGGACAGGGATGGAGCGAGCAGGATAAAAGCACATATCAAGTCTTTCTATGATGCATTGGATCGAAGATTTCATTGATTGATGTTATCCGCACGAAAATTATTGCGGATAAATCTGCTACGC
>JBDSSX010000403.1:0-2932 GCA_039928555.1 Nitrosospira sp.
GCCGCACTTCCCGCTGCGGGAAGGGAATTTCGATGCCGTGTTTTTGGAATTCCGACCAGATTTCAACGTTCAGGCTGGAACGTAACCGGAGTGCTCCGCCCTCTGGATCCTCTACCCATACAATCAATTCCAGATTGATTCCACTGTCGGCAAACTCCTTGAGGATGACCACGGGTTCCGGATCAGTCAATATTTGTTGCTGTTTCTTCGCGGCGTCCACCATGATGCTCATGGCGGTTTCGATGGGACTTGTGTAACTGATTTGAATCGGCAGAATCAGACGTATCCGGTGGTCCGAGTAGGTCTGACTGATAACTGTTGAAGTGATGAAGGTGTCGTTGGGGATAAGGGCTTCGGTACCATCGTCGATTTTGAGCACCACGTACCGCGTGGTGAGTAAGGTAACTTCACCTTTGCGGTTATCCACTGTCACGATATCGCCGATATGCAGGGAGCGATCCAGAAGAATGATAAAGCCGCTTATGTAGTTACTGGCAATTTTCTGCAGGCCCAATCCCAGTCCGACACCGAGGGCTCCGCCAAATACGGATAGAATGGTAATGTCTACCCCGACCATGGACAACGCAATCAGCACGCCCAAAAGAGTCAGCAGGGTGCGGGTAACTTTTGACAGAATCACCCGCTGATTGATATTCATCGCACCGGCTTGCATGATACGGGCTTCAAGCGAACTGGCGAGCCAAAGCGCCAATAACATGCTGATTGTAAATGCAAGAATTCCCTGCACGATCAGCAGTACTGAAAGGCGTTGCTTGCCAATATGGAAGGAAATATCATCGAGGAGAGTCAGGATTTCCGGCAACAGGCCTGTTACATGGAGTACCAATCCGATCCACACCGCCCAGCCGATGAATCGCTCCCAGGGACGCAGCCACTCCTGACTGGAAAAAACCCGGCGCAGCATATAAACGGCCGCACGAATCAGCGCGAGCGCGAATAACAGCGGAACAACGATGTTGAGAAGATGCGTCGAATACCAGTGACTGAGCGCCCATCTGCCGGGAATAACCAGGGCAAGCGCAAGCAGTGGGAATAAAAGCCGGCTCAAGCTGTTCATGCTGATATTCAGCGTGCGGTTCGCACTTGCTTGCGGCGAGACACGTTGCCTGAATTGTCTTTGCAACAGCCATGCGAGTCCCAGACTTGCAAACAGCGCGGCAAGCTGCCACAGGATACTGATCTCCTGCGCATCAGTGATCAGGTTGCGTAGCAGACTCTGGATTTCGATTTCGTTATCGGATTGCATGAGCAGGTCAGAATTAACCCGGATATTTCGCCGAAAGCTGGTGTTACAAATTGGAACGATGAGATGGCTCGAAGGCTACCATCGGCGTCGCAAGGAGGACAATCAGACAGCCAACTATGGAAGTACTACGGATTGGGAGTAGCATCTTCCCGCTTTACCAGCTCCATCGCGGCGGCAAAGAAACCATCCGTGCCGTGCAAACGGGGCGATAACTGCAAGTATACGCCGGTGTCGAGTGGAATTTTTTGTTGCACCAAAAGTTCGGCGCAGTTCAGCAGTATGAGCTGGGGATGGCCGGCGAGAAAGCGCTCGACGATTTCCTGGTTCTCCTCCGGCAGAAAGCTGCAAGTGGCATAGATAAGCCTGCCACCAGGCTTGAGCAGGTTCGCCGCGGAGGATAGAATCGCTACTTGCTTGCGCTTGAGTTCTTCAATGCTTTGCGGCGACTGCCGCCACTTTAAATCCGGATTGCGGCGTAATGTTCCCAGCCCGCTGCATGGCGCATCCACCAGTACCCGGTCAATCTTTCCCGTCAGACGTTTTACCTTGATGTCATTTTCGTTGGCAATACGCTGCGGATACAGATTGGATAATCCGGAACGCTTGAGACGTGGCTTCAGGTTGTTCAGCCGCTTTTCGGAAATATCGAAAGCATAGATGCGTCCCTGTGAGCGCATCAGCGCACCCAGCATCAGCGTTTTGCCCCCCGCCCCCGCGCAAAAATCCACCACCATGTCGCCACGCTTTGGTGCGAGCAAATAGCCCAGCAGTTGGCTGCCTTCGTCCTGTACTTCCACCTTGCCGGTAAGGAACAGTTCATGGCGGTTGATAGCCGGTTTGCCGGCCAGACGGATGCCGATAAGCGAATACGGCGTGGCATTGCCTTCAATTCCGTCCTTGCTCAGCAACGCAAGGACTTCGTCGCGATTCGCAAGCAGCGTATTGACGCGCAAATCAAGTGAAGCGGGGCGTTGCAGCGAACGTCCCAGATCGAGAATCTCGTTATCCGGCATGAAGCCACGCAGCTTCTCCATCAGCCATTCAGGGAATTCGGCCTGTATGGCAAGCGACTGCGATTCCGGGGTCACCGCCTTGATCCCGGTAAGCCATTTTGCTTCAACCTCGCTGACGAGCGGGAGCAGTTCGCGCAAATTCATACCCTGAAACCTGGCCAGATAGGCAAGCAACAGGGAACGGGGAGTGGAAGTACCGGATACGCATTCAAGAAAAAAACGGTGGCGCAAAATGCCAAATACACTTTCCGCGATAAATGCCCGATCATTCGCCCCAAGCGCCGGATCCTCGCGAAAAAAATGCCGCAATATTGAATCAGCAGGGTGATCGAGCGGCAGCACGGCACGCAGTGCGGCGGTGGCCATGTCAAGGTGAGCAGGAGTAATACGCATCTATTGTCGATACCGCGAAAGTAGGAGCGAGGGAGACGTGGCACATACGCATAACGGTGTACAACGTACATCCCAAACCGTGGAAGGGTGACAAATTCGCAGGTTTTGAATTATCCCGAATTCGGCCTGTCGCAAATTCACCATGAAGAAAAGGTCAAGTGGCACAAAAAATCGTTGTCGATCATACTGCCACCGCACAAAAGACGGTCCGCCGCCGAATTCAGGATTACTGAAGGCGTCCTTGTTTTAAGCTATTCGC
>JBDSSX010000404.1:0-3192 GCA_039928555.1 Nitrosospira sp.
CTGCAAGCGTATCAAAGACACCGCCTCACAGGCTGGACTGCCATGGAAAGAACGCGAAAAGAATATACGGGGGGCATTCACGTGCGAAACTGACCTTGCCGGTAAGCACATCGCCGTGCTGGATGACGTGATGACCACCGGCGCAACCCTGAACGAACTGGCAAAGGTACTACGCAAACATGGCGCCACGCGCGTGAGTGGATGGGTAGTCGCCCGAACGCTATCCCATGTGCTGCCTCACGATTCGTAACAGCTCTTTATTCCGGATCGGAAATACCCGGCCAATTCCGGATCACAAAACAAAAAGCTGACCCATTGATAAGCTTATGCTCGACGTAATTTTATTTCAACCCGAAATCCCGCCCAACACCGGCAATATCATACGGCTATGCGCCAACACCGGCGCCAGGCTGCATCTCATCAAGCCGCTTGGTTTTATTCTGGAAGACAAGCAATTGTTACGCGCTGGACTGGATTATCACGAGTTTGCCAGCATGACGATTCATGAAAACTGGACAAACTGTGCCGAACAACTGCAAGGCTGTCGTTTTTTTGCCGCCTCAACCAAGGGCAAGCAACGCTATGACTTGACCGCTTATGCCAGCGGAGACGCATTTCTTTTTGGCTCGGAAAGCCGTGGGCTGCCGGCTGAAATACTGGAGAGTTTTCCCGAACAACACCGCATCCGCGTGCCCATGGTGTCCGGCAGCCGTAGCCTCAATTTATCCAATACGGTCGCGGTGGTGGTCTATGAAGCGTGGCGGCAGATAGGCTTCGAGAAAGGTACATAAAACTTCTCTGGAAGATCAATTTTCTATTTCTTCGCTGCCCTTGACTCCAGCTCAATACGTTTCTGTCTTCGGTTCCCGGTTAAGTAGCGATTCCACCGCCACTCTCGCCGGTACGCCATCGTGGAGTACGCTGCATACAGCCTGTGTAATCGGCATTTCAATCTTCAGCGCCTGACTTAGCCGCAATACTTCACGTGCTGTATGGACGCCTTCGGCAGTGTGTCCAAGTTCCCGCAGAATGTCCGGCAACGAACGGCCTGCCGCCAGTAACAGCCCTACCCGCCGATTGCGTGACAGATCCCCGGTACAGGTAAGTATCAGATCTCCTGCTCCCGTTAACCCCATGAACGTTTCCATACAGCCACCGAGTTTTAGCCCCAACCTTGTAATTTCGGCCAAACCTCGTGTAATCAGGGCTGCACGAGCATTGTGACCAAAACCCATCCCATCGGAAATGCCAGCGGCAATCGATATGACGTTCTTCACCGCTCCCCCAATTTCTACGCCGGTGACATCTCTGCTCGAGTAAACCCGCAACCGGGCAGTGTGCAACTGTGCCGCGGTACTTCGAGAAAATTCTTCATCATACGACGCGAGGGTCAAAGCGGTGGGAAGCCCCTGTGCGACTTCCTGAGCAAAGCTGGGTCCCGACAACACGCCACAGGGCGCCACGCCGCCATATTCCTCCTGTGCCACCTGATGAGGCAGCGTCGCCGATCCCGCCTCGAATCCCTTACAGCCCAACACGACCGGCACGGCTTTTCCGCAAGCAACAATTCCACGCAACGTCTCGCGTAATCCGGCAACCGGGACCACGATCAGGGCAAGATCGGCAGCCTTAACGGCAACATCGAGAACGGAAGTCAGCTGCAGAGAATCGGGTATTGGAAAGCCGGGGAAATAGCGCCGGTTGACACGCTGGGAAACAAGCTCGGCAAGATGCGCCGGATCACGGGCCCACAACGTCACCTGGTGGCTCGAACGGGTGTTGGCGCCGAGACTGATGGCCAGCGCGGTACCCCACGCACCCGCGCCGAGAACAGCTATTCTCATGAACCCCAGACTTGTTGCGTTCTGACGTAACCAATTTGTCCATCGCGGTGGCGCACCTTGACCCAACCAGTCACCGCGGGCTCCAGTTGTTCCATCACCACGTTTTGCTGTACCTGAAATACCAGCACCGAACTTGCATTCGCCGCCTGATAAACCTCGGCCTGCGGCGCCGTAACAATTACATAGCGTTTTTCGCTTAATGCTTTTTCTTCCACCCAGGCAAGACCGCCTCCACTATCGCGCACCTTGACCCAGCCTTCCACTTTAACCACTGCTTCTACCGGCAGATGACGGCTCGCCACATATAGTTTATCGGCTTTGAGCGACGGTGCGTCATACATGATGGTAGCATTATCGGCTATCGAAAAAAACTCAAACGCCGCGATGGCATGCGCCGGACACAACAATATGCCAATCAACAACGCCAGAGCCCGGCGCTGCGGGAACAGGATCGTGACGAATACATCGCGGGCGTATTTCATTTTCAGTGCGTTGTTTTCTTCTCTTCTTCCGGTTTCTCCGCCACCGCGGCATTCATCTCGCCTTGCTGCTTCCCCTGGTGGTAAAGCGCCTCGAAATTTACCGGGCTTAAAATTACCGCGTGAAATCCGGCGCGGGTAACGATATCCGAAACGGTTTCGCGCAGGTAGGGAAAAAGAATATTGGGACACGCAATCCCCAATACGGGATCCATTTCAGCTTCCGGCACATTGCGAATCTGAAAAATGCCAGCCTGACGCACCTCCACCAGAAACATGGTCTTCTCCTTCACCTTCGCGGTGACCGTTACCGTCAACAATACCTCATACATGCCCTCATCCACGCGCTCCCCCTTAGTGTGCAATTGTATGTTCACCTCGGGTGTTTCGCGCTCAAGAAAAATTCTTGGCGCATTTGGAATCTCCAGGGACAAGTCCTTGACATAGATTTTTTCAATACCGAAAACCGGCTGCTGGTCGCTCATGTTGGATTCCATATGGAGTAGTCAAAAATGGGATGTTATCGTACAAAACCTGCACTGCCGGGATGAAAATTATTCTAACCCGGATGTTTCATAAATTCGCGTGATGATCGCGCTAGATTTTGTTTTGTAGGGAGATTTTGTGAAAGAGTGGCGTAGTTATTCATACGCCCGACTGAATAAAATTTCCATACGAAACAAAAAACCAGCGAGGACGCGCGTTAATTTATGAAACATTCGGGCTAAAGCCGATCGAGGTCGAGTATGGCCAGCAATCAATCCGCCAGAAGCTTCACCAATCCATCGCTGCGATCAAGCTGCGCCAAATCGTCATAACCGCCCACATGCGTGTCACCGATGTAGATTTGGGGAACGGTGCGACGCCCG
>JBDSSX010000405.1:0-3946 GCA_039928555.1 Nitrosospira sp.
CCCTTCGACGAAGCGGAGAAGCTTTATGCCTCCGCACGGAAGTTTGCCAACTTGCGCATCAGCGGACTGGATTGCCATATCGGCTCGCAATTGACCGAACTCGGTCCCTTTGTCGAAGCGTGCGGGAAAATACTTGACCTGCTGAATCGACTCGAAACGCAAGGACTCACTATCGATCATCTGGATTTGGGCGGCGGTCTGGGGATTCGTTATTCGGCAGAAAACCCACCCGCTGCGCAAGACTATGTCGCGGCATTGTGTACCGCGGTTGGCCGGCGTAACCAGCGTATCCTGATCGAGCCTGGCCGCGCGCTGGTGGGGAATGCCGGTGTATTGCTTACGCGTGTCGAGTATCTCAAACATACCCCGCACCGGGATTTCGCCATCGTGGACGCCGCCATGAATGACCTGATGCGTCCGGCACTGTATGACGCCTACCATGAGATTCTGCCGGTTATTACGAAGGGCGGCGACGATAAAATTTATCAGGTTGTCGGCCCCGTTTGTGAAACGGGCGATTTTTTGGGGCATGACCGGAAGCTGGCATTATCGCAGGGCGACTTGCTCGCCATTATGTCCGCCGGAGCCTACGGCATGAGCATGAGTTCAAACTACAATACCCGCCCCCGCGCCGCCGAAGTCATGGTGGACGGTGACCGCGTTCATCTTGTTCGCGAACGCGAGTCGGTAGAACAACTGCTTGCCGGCGAAAGAACTCTACCCTGAGCGGGACTTGTCCAGCGATTCTTGGCTACACCAGAAAAAGGGTGGCGAGTCCCAGGAAAATGAAAAAACCCCCGCTATCGGTGACAGCGGTAATCATCACGCTGGAGCCCGCTGCCGGGTCACGGCCCAATTTATGCAGGGTCAGCGGGATGAATACACCCAATAAAGCCGCCAGCAGCAAATTCAACATCATCGCCAGTGTCATTACCAGACCGAGAGAGACACTGCCGTAAATGAAAAAGGCGAATAATCCGACAACACTACCCCATACTAGGCCGTTCACCGCGCTCACGCCTATCTCCTTGGCAAACAGTTTACGTGCGCTACTGGCATTGAGCTGACCCAAAGCGAGTGCTCGCACGATCATCGTAATTGTCTGATTGCCGGAATTACCGCCGACACCGGCAATAATCGGCATCAGGGCCGCCAGTGCAACCAGTTTCTCGATTGAATCTTCAAATACACCAATCACGCGCGATGCAATAAATGCGGTAACGAGATTGATGGCCAGCCACGTCCAGCGGTTCTTCAAGCTTTTCCATACCGGGGCGAACAAATCCTCTTCTTCCCGCAAACCCGCCAGATTCAGCGCTTCGCTTTCCGCCTGTTCGCGGACAAAATCCATCACCGCGTTGACGGTAACACGGCCTGTCAGCTTGTTTTCCGCATTGACCACCGAAGCGGAAACAAGATCATAGCGCTCGAATGCCTGCGCCGCCTGGTGCGCATTGTCGTTGGGATGAAGCTTCACCATCTCTGTGGTCATCACTGACCCCACTGTGGCATCGGGGTCGCTGACCAGCAACCGGTTGACCGGCAGCACGCCTTTGAGATGTTCGTTCCGGTCCACCACGAACAATTGATCGGTATGATCAGGCAGTTCCTCCAAACGGCGAAGATAGCGCAGCACGACTTCCAGTGTCACGTCCTCGCGGATAGTCACCACGTCGAAATCCATCAGTGCGCCCACCGCATCTTCCGGATAGGACATGGCGGCGCGTAACTGCTCACGCTCCTCCATCGGCAGCGACTGAAACACATCTTCCAAAACATCGCGCGGCAAATCCGGGGCAAGGTCGGCGATCTCGTCGGCATCGAGCTGTCCCGTCGCCGCCAGCATTTCACCGCTGTCCATCGTAGCGATGAGTGTTTCGCGAACCGCGTCCGAAACTTCCAGAAGAATTTCGCCGTCCCGCTCCGCCTTGACCAGTTCCCAGATCATAAGGCGATCTTCGAGGGGCATGGCCTCCAGAATATGCGCAACATCGGCGGGGTGGAGCTTGTCGAGAAGGCTTTGCAATTCCGCCAGATTCTGCTTATGCACCAGGGCTTCGACCAACTCCCGGCGCGGCATTTGCTGTGTATGTACGAGGCCTTCCACCAGCTTGTGTTTGTGCAATAAATGCGTCAGGCGCTGCAAGTTCTCTTGCAGGTCTTGGGTTTCCCTGAGGTTATTTGCTTTGATCATGGCCGATCGCTTTGTTGTAGTGCGTCAGATATGACGCTACTTTAAAATGGCTGGATTACCGCCATGCATTGTTCGTCGTTGCACACGAATAACCATGCGCCCTTCACGCATTCCCGGCGTCAACCCGGAGTCATTTTTAATGCCCTGCTCGAAACTGTTACCTACCGATATTTCCGCACCCGCCACCGGCGTGGAAGGAGTGCCTGCTTATAGGAAAAATCAGAATGCGGGGCGAATATTATGACAGGGAGGAGAGCGAACGGAAAGTATCGTGCATCTTGCCGGATGAACCGGCGCGGAGTTTTCAGGGGATTTGCGCGGATACCATACGGCCAAGAATGATATCAGTTTTTCGCAATAACCACGGCGTATTGCGATTCCGGTCGTAGAAGCGCGGATCAGGAACCATCGCGGCGAGACGAGCCGCTTGTTCCGCAGTAACAGAAGATGCGGAAACACCATAATAGTAACGGATAGCCGCCTCCGCACCGAATATCCCGTTTCCCCATTCAATGACATTCAGGTAGATTTCAAGAATACGCCGCTTGGACATCACGTTTTCCAGCATCAGCGTGATGATCGCTTCCTGGATTTTGCGCCAAGGCGTTTTTTTGCCGGAAAGAAACAGGTTTTTCGCAAGCTGCTGGCTGATAGTAGAACCACCCGCAACCAACCTGCCCTTTTTCAGGTTTTTTTCATAAGCCTTCTGAATAGCTTCGAAATCGAAACCCTCATGTTCAAGGAACTTACTGTCCTCGGCAGCTATGATCGCACGCTTGAGATGAGGGGAAATCCGCTCGTAAGGCGTCCATTGAGTGCGTAACGACATTGTGGAGTTCTTTTCCCGTAATACATCCAATCGATCCTGCATGAACGCACTGGTGGAGGGGTTGTAAAAGTTCCAATAAACAACATGGCCGAGAATCCATAACTGATAGACAAGTACCGCGCCGGTCAAAAGCAGGAAAAAACGCCATAGCCAACGCTTAATAAATTTCTGCATGCGCCGGGGATTATGAAAAATGAACGGTCAATTGCCGGATTCAGGTTCAAGCATGTGATTTAAGCATTTTAATCACCCGCTCGGTTTCCGGCCTTACCCCTCGCCACAAGAAGAATGATTCCGCCGCTTGTTCCACCAGCATACCGCTGCCGTCAGCCAGACGCGATGCGCCCTGCTGCTTTGCGAATTGCAGAAAAGAAGTCGTCTCATTACCATACATCCTGTCATAGGCCAGCGATTCGATAGCGAAAATGCCGGAAGGCAACGGTGGCAGCTCGCCCTTCAGACTGGCGGATGTGGCATTAATGATGAGATCAAATTTCTCTCCACGAATATCCGTGTAATCGCCGGATATGATGTTTCCGTAGCAAGAAAATTGTTGTTGTAATGCATGTGCTTTTTGTTTAGTACGATTGGCGATTGTGAGAAGGCGTGGTTCTTGCTCCAGCAGCGGCAGCACCGCACCCCGGGCCGCGCCGCCCGCACCCATCAGCAATACCCGCTTGCGCTTAAGAGAGAATTCCAGATTGATCATGATGTCACGCACCAATCCAGCGCCATCGGTGTTGTCGCCGAGAGTCTCATCAGCGCTGAATACGAGCGTGTTTACCGCTTGGGCGGCATCGGCTCGCTCAGTCAAGCGACTGGCAATCGTACAGGCCTCCAGCTTGAACGGAACCGTCACGTTCATGCCCTTACCGCCGCGTTCCCGGAAAACTGCAACCGTGGCAGCAAAAGCATCCACCGGC
>JBDSSX010000406.1:0-12226 GCA_039928555.1 Nitrosospira sp.
GAACCCGAAGAAATATCATATGCGTGAACGGCGGTTCCGGCAGGGGCCACCGTGCTGGCGAGGGTCTCGGCCGAAACGCTATGCGGGAGCCCCATGACGATGCCCACGCTGAAGCAGATCAACCCGCTATTCAGCGCCTTTGTAAATGAATTATGATGGCGTTTTTGCTTGATTTCGACGGGTTGTTTGCGCTGGATAGCGGCCAAACCGCGCGCCGGTTTCAGACGGTTGTTATTTTTACGTGACACCATATTTCCCCCTTGGCATGCTGATTTAATCGAGTTCTTGAGTTTTAAAACAAGCTATTATATTTTTAATCAATTAGTTACTTATTCTCATCGGTGGCGTTCGAGCGTACCGGCTTTCTCGCTGTTGAATAGCACTGACAACGCTAATGTCACTAATAATACGAACCATTCTCATTATACCATACTATATAAGGATTCCACATAAAACAGCGACTATAATAAAATGTGGATAGACAAACTCCGCCGTTCTGTAATAGTGTAGCCAAAACTCATCAATCGGCTTATCAAGTCTCCTGCCGCGGTTGGCAGGGAAGTCGCACAAGTTTGTTTTTCAATATGAACTTTCCGGGAGGCGCAACATGAAGATGACAAAACCGGGAGGCGCAACATCTGGTTTGATGCTGACGATAGCGACCGTTATTGTTATTGTGGCAAGTAGTGCGTGGGCGGCGCCCCAGGACGTTCCCGCTCGTGGCTTCGTCTGGAAAGATGGGGCCGAAGTTTACGCCAAGGTCTGCGGGTATTGCCACGATGCACAGGTCGGTCCGCAGATCCGTGGCCGCAGCCTTCCCGTGACGTACATCCGCGCCGTCGTGCGGAATGGAAACCGGGCGATGCCAGCCTTCCGCCCTTCGGAAATCGATGATGAGTCGCTGGTAAAACTGGCTGAATATATTTCGAAGAACTAATCGATCGGCAGGGGGAGGCCTGATTAATGGACGTTAACCGGCGTAATCTCATGAAAGGTGTATTGACGGGCGGTACGCTGCTGGCGCTGGGCATCCCTCCGGGGGCATTCGCTAGCGCACCCGCCGGAAGGACCGGGAGATTCGGCTTGCTGCTGTGAAACACGCCCGTGGATGCTGAGTTTGCCGCCGGAATCCGCACAGCCTATGCCGCCAATGCCCGATACGCTGGTATGGAGAGCGGAGCAACTGGGGCAGGTGTGGCGGGGCTTGACGCACCGCAGGTGGTAAAGCTGACAGGCGGGCTGCTTAATGACTATGAGAAAGTGGCCGGATTGCTGGAAAAATTCCGCGATACGCGGTGGATTGCCGTGATGGACGATGGCAGCGCGGCGATTTTCATGGAACTGGCGCGCAATGCCGGCGCCAGGCTGATCTTGCTGGGTTCACACGCGTCTTTCGGCGATGACGCTTCCATGCGGCATATTTCCCCCGGTATTCCCGAGCTTCGTCACGTATGGGCCGCCGCATCGCCGATGCACAGCGCGGGGGGTATTCTTGCCTCCCGGCTCATCGAGAATCAGGGCAGTTTTTCCATCGTAGAGAATTTTCTTTCCGCGGAGCATACTTCCACGCAGGCGCGGGTGGATAGCGCAGCGGCAAGCGGGCCTCCCCCGGGTTCTTTTACCTATTGGCCAGGCTTCCTGACTTATCGGCTCGACGGACCGGACGCTATCCATCTCCATTGTTCCGGCCTTTCGCCTTCGGATGGATGCGAATCGCTTGGCTGGAACACAGCAGGAGGATGGACACCTGTTTCCCGGCAGGTACCCATACGCGAAGCAGGCGCAAGGAGGGGGGCTGGGCAACCTCAATCCGCTGGTTGGGTGGAATCGGTGGGTTATGCCGTCATGGCTGCGGCGCTAGGCACGAGTGCGCTTCAGGAATCCTGCTCCAGCCGCGCGTTCGTGCACCGGCCGAATAAGGATAAAATGAACGGACGCGGTGGACCAACCGGTCCGGCGGAGCGGTTCACCTCATTCGTAATAGACATTTAGCGTAGCGCCAGGGAGAACAAACAATGGCCGGTAACTATATTGCACTGCCCAAGGGCGTATCCGAACAGACCTTTGACGCCGCTATCAAGGCGTTTCGCAGTGTGCTTGGCGAGACTTCCGTGTTGACGAGCGCGGAACAGCTTGCGCCCTACATCAAAACGATGATGCCGGTGCCGGACTCCGAGCATGCCCCCTCCGCGGCGCTCATGGCTACAACGGTGGAGCAGATCCAGAAGATTGTGGGCATCTGCAATCAGTACAAGGTGCCCGTCTGGCCCATTTCAACCGGAAAAAACCTGGGCTACGGCTCTGCGGCGCCAGCCGAACGCGGTCAGGTCGTGCTCGATCTCAAGCGGATGAATCGCATTCTCGAAGTCGACAAAGACCTGGCCTACGCCCTGGTCGAGCCTGGAGTCACGTACAAACAGCTCTACGACCATATCGCCGAACACAAGCTGGGCTTATGGCTATCCATGCCGGCTCCCTCGGCGATTGCAGGACCGGTTGGCAATACGCTGGATCGGGGAGTAGGCTATACGCCCTATGGCGAGCATTTCATGTTTGCCTGCGGCATGGAGGTGGTGCTGGCGAATGGCGAAGTGCTGCGCACCGGAATGGGATCGATGCCGAACTCCAACACCTGGCAGGTATTCAAGTGGGGATACGGTCCTTATCTGGATGGAATCTTCACCCAGTCCAACTATGGCATTGTCACCAAATTCGGCTTCTGGCTCATGCCCGCTCCACCCGCTTTCAAGCCGTTTGTTATCCAGTACGAACATGAAGAAGACATCGTGGAGATCGTGGAAATCATCCGGCCGCTGCGCATCAACGGCGTGATTCCCAACGCCGTCGTCATCGCCCATGCGTTGTACGAAGCGCCGGTGAAGGCGCGACGCAGCGACTATGTGACCGGGCCCGGATCGATTACGGACGAGGCGGTGCGCAAAATCACCAAGGATCACAAGCTGGGAATCTGGAACGTGTATGCGGCGCTTTACGGCACACAGGAACAGATCGACGTGAACTGGAAGATCGTGACGCAGGCATTCAGCAAATCCGGCAAGGCGAAGATCCTGACCGAGAAAGAGGCGGCTGACGACCCCGCATTTGTTTACCGCGCCGCGCTCATGCGCGGGGATATGACGCTCAAGGAATTTTCCTTGTACAACTGGCGCGGCGGCGGCGGCTCGATGTGGTTCGCGCCGGTTTCTCAGGCTCGCGGCAGCGAGACGCTCAAGCAGATGTCCCTGACCAAGCAGATTCTCGGCAAGTATGGACTGGATTATTCCGGCGAATTCATTGTCGGCATGCGAGACATGCATCATGTTGTCGATGTCTTGTACGATAAGACCAACCCAAAACAGGTGAAGGCGGCCTACCAGTGCTTCGACGAGCTGGTGACGACGTTTTCAGCGCAGGGGTACGGAATCTACCGGGTCAATACCGCGTTCATGGACAAGGTGGCCGACACCTACGGCCCGGTGCAGCGCAACGTCAACAAGATTCTTAAAAAGGCGCTGGACCCCAATGGGATCCTCGCTCCGGGGAAATCGGGTATTCGGCTGTAGAAATTATTGCCGCTGGAGGTTTAGAGGCGGCGCGCGCGCCTATCGCGCTTCCTTTACTCGGGGTGACGCCAGACTGTTGCCGGTGAGTACCGCCGAATACCATTGGGTATCACGGGTCATGACCGCGCCGCGCCGGAGATCATTTTGCAGGAAATAATCAAATAACGAATATCGGAGGCCAGGGATGAGAGAGATCAAGGCTGCAACGATACGCCAGAAGGGTGGTCCTTTCCAGATCGAAACGCTTAGCCTGGGTGAGCCGCGCTCCGACGAGGTGCTGGTGCGGGTGGTGGCGGCCGGCATGTGCCACACCGACATGGTGGCACGCGACCAGCTCTATGAGGTGCCTCTGCCCATCGTACTCGGACACGAAGGCTCGGGCGTGGTGGAGCAGATCGGCGGCGGCGTGAAGAAAGTGGCGGTGGGCGATCACGTCGTACTGACCTATATGTGGTGCGGCCACTGCAAACCCTGCCTGCGCGGCGATCTGACCTATTGCGAAAATTTCTATCCGCTTAATTTCGGCGGCGCCCGTGAAGACGGCAGCACGGCCACTCGAGATGCGAGCGGGCCGATCCACGACCATTTCTTCGGCCAGTCATCGTTTGGCACTTTTGCGCTGGTTCACGAGCGCAACGTCATCAAGGTACCGGAAAATGCCCCGCTGGAGCTGCTCGGCCCGCTCGGCTGCGGTATTCAAACCGGCGCGGGAGCCGTGATGAACGCGCTCAAAGTCAGCCCGGGGAGTAGTTTCGCGGCGTTCGGCGGCGGCGCGGTGGGGTTGAGCGCCATAATGGCGGCGCGTGTGGCGGGTGCCGCGATCATTATCGCGGCGGATGTGGTGCCGTCGCGCCTGGCGCTGGCCATGGAGCTCGGGGCGACCCATACCGTAAATAGCCGCGAGACCGATCCGGTCGAAGCCGTGCGAGAAATAACCGGCGGCGGCGCCGACTTTACGCTCGAATCGAGTGGCCGCCCGGCGGTGCTGCGCCAGGCCATCGACGCCCTCGCCATACGCGGCACCTGCGGCATCGTGGGAGCGCCAGCCCTGGGGACCGAGGCGAGTTTCGATGTGAATGGCGTAATGACGACAGGCAAGCGTATTATCGGGATCATCGAGGGCGACAGCAAGCCGGATCTCTTTATTCCCGCTCTGGTCGAGCTTTATACGCAGGGACGCTTTCCGTTCGATAAACTGATGAAATTCTATACGCTGGAGCAGATCAATCAGGCAGCTGAAGACAGCGAAAAAGGCATTACCATCAAGCCGATTATCCGGCTGATATCCCAGGTGGAGTCCTGAGCGCGGTCCGGTTCCGCCGGGTACTACCATTGGGCGGTGATCTATTAAAATTCTTAATGTAAAATCTCAGACTATGTTGATAACATTATATTTACAAATAAATTATATATATTTACGGCCGATTCTAAAAAGAGAGCATCAATATGAAGGCTGATAAAACGATGCAAGGCCGCCGCACTATTTTGAAAGCGTCAGCGGCATTGCTCGCCGTGGGCATATTGCCACTGGCTGGTTCCGCTTTTGCGCAGAGGGTTCTGAACCGGACGCAGGACCAGATCCTTGGGCCTTTTTATCCCATTATGAGTAAGCCCAATCGTACCGGAGACCTGACGCGGGTGCCCGGAGGCTCGGGGCGCGCCAAGGGGCAGCTTCTCTTAGTCAAGGGCCGCGTGATCGACCCCACCGGCAAGCCGGTTGCGGGAGCGGATGTCGAAATCTGGCAAGCTAATTCCGTGGGACGCTATGCCCATCCCGATGACACGAACCCGGCGCCCCTCGACCCGAACTTCGAAGGTTTTGGAGCCGTGACGACCGGTGCCGATGGGCATTATCAGTTCAAAACCATAAAACCGCCGCCTTATCCCATCACGCCAACCAGGACGCGCCCGGCACACATTCATTTCGACGTCAGGGGCCGCCATGATGAATTGGTAACACAAATGTATTTCGAGGGAGATCCCTATCATAAGACGGACGCGTTCCTACAGAGCGCGCCAAATCCGGAAGCGTTGATCGTAAAACTGAGCCCACCATCGGCGGAGGAGCCCGATTTCATGGTTGCTGAATTCGATATCGTATTCAGGGGTTAATCGAAGCGAAAAAGTGACTGGGCGAAGACAATTTGGCGGGTTAAACCAATCACCCTGTCCAAACGCGCCGGATTTAGTTAAATAAGGAAAATCATGACTCTTAAACTTCATACCATCATCTGCAGCACGCGACCGGGCCGCGTCGGACCTCCCATCGCCAACTGGTTTCACGAACTCGCGGTGCAACATGCCAAATTTGAAGCCGTACTGGTCGATCTTGCGGAATTCAATCTTCCGGTATACGATGAACCGGAACATCCCATCCGCCAAAGCTACCGGCACGCACATACCAAGAAATGGGCCGCCAGCGTCAATGCCGCCGATGCCTATGTATTCGTGACGCCGGAATACAACTTCGGACCACCGCCCTCTCTTTTGAATGCGTTGAATTACGTCTACAAGGAATGGAACTACAAGCCGGCCGGGATTGTCAGTTATGGTGGAGTCTCGGGCGGCATGCGTTCCGCGCTGATAGAGAAACTCACTTTTACCACGTTGAAAATGATGCCGATGGTGGAGGCTGTCACGGTGCAGAATGTCTCCAGCCACTTCGATGATAACGAAAACTTCCTGCCAGGCGATCATCACAAAAATTCGGGTGCGTCGTTGCTGGATGAGTTGCACAAATGGGCGCAGGCGTTGAAAACCATGAGGCAATGAGTCGTCCGACTCGCGAACTATTATGATTAATTTCTATTGAATGCCCCGGACCGGCGCTTTGCTTTCGTTGTCGCGCGAACATCATACCTCGCTGGTAATGGCGCGTACCGCACGGCGCGCGGCCAATGAAAATGAGAACGACGTGATGGCCCGTTCGGTCGCGATGATCGCCGCGATGGCTTCCATCGAGGCTCATTGGCATACACTGATGGCCGCGCATTTCGAGAAGGAGGAACGGCTGATACGGATCGCGCAGGATACGCTCGACCCCCAGGCGGTGGCACGTGTTCTCGCCGAGCATGCCGAGCTACGTATACTTGCCGCGGGTCCGTGCGCGCTTGAACCCGTTGCGCGCCTCCGGCGCTTCGCCGACCTTATCAGCGCACACGTGCGCTATGAGGAACGCACGCTTTTTCCACAATTGCAGTCCCACCCCTGCGTTACCGATGCCGATCCTTAAGCGGCGGTTCCAATTAACTTCAACCAACTCAGCCAACTTAACCAACTCAGTAAGGAGGTCCGCATGAATTTTCCAGATTTCTATGAACAGGCGCCGGTGGTGCTTACCCACGACCCATTTGCCGCTACGCTGGGCGCCGCTCGTGATGGCGTGCTCGAATATCACTATGAGGATGCGGTGCGCCTGGCCGGTCATTCCTGTCCCACCGTCGCCGGTGCATTTCTGATGGGGCGCGCGGCGCTGACGGCGCTTTATCCGGATGAACCTGCCGAGCGTGGGGCCATTGCCGTGCATATGCCCGCACCGGAAAATGAAGGTACCACCGGCGTCGTCGCGCAAGTGCTGACACTGCTCACCGGCGCTGCCGCCGATAACGGCTTTCAGGGCATCCAGGGACGCTTCAGACGCAAGGGATTGCTCAGTTTTGCCGATCACCGCGAAGGCGACGCCATCACCTTCAAACGCCTCGATACCGGCGTCAGTGTGGCGGTGAGCCTTGATGTTTCCCTGGTGCCGAGCGATCCCGCCCAAGGGATGCGTTTAGCGGCTATCCTGCAGGATAGCGCCGATGATTCCCAGCGTGCCGCCTTCGCCGAGGCCTGGCAGGAGCGCGTGCGGCGCCTGCTGCTGGAGTTTGCCGATGACCCGCGCGTGATACGGCTTACGCCCGTGCAATAGCGGTTCCTGCCCGGTTTCGGGATCTTTCAGGCCGCCAATCCCACGCGGGGGTTGAAACTATTGTTGAAGATTTGCCGGTACCGTCGCATTTTCCAGAAGCGTTTCACGGCTGGCGATCCACTGATCGACAGCCGCATCCCCGTAGCAGTTGCAAGGCCGATAAGTTTTCTGGCTGCATTTCCGCTGATGACATCCTTTATCAAAACCGCAACCTGCCAGACTACACCGAATGCAAATCTCTGGCACGGTTTTGCGTTGCCTCGGTCCACTCCCATAATCGCACCTTGAGCCCGCGCATGCGCCCCAGGAGAACTATCAGTGTACGTAGCGGTTGTGGAAGGTTTGGCAACATCCAAATTTCGGAGATACGCTTATCCTCGCGTACCCAGCCGCACAGCAAAAGCCTGACAATCACGCCCAGACTCCCCGAACTGTGAGTCATATGAAGACACATAAGCCGAGGGGTGGGTTCTGGCGTAAACCAGTGAACGCTTCCACCCTCCCGAAACACGTTCTCTACCGCATTGAAAAGATCGGGTGGAAAATCCGTCAGTGGGTAATTGCCCGACAGAAGCAGGATATTGCATCGTGCGCTGGGGTAGCGTGAGAAATAAATCCTACGGCTGCGCCGTTTTAACGCCTTGTACGCCCGGTCTCGGCCAAACGATCCGCCCCCCTTGTGGTAAATATAAGTATCAGGATGCATGCCGATACGCCAGCCGCTCTGGTTGAGCCGGCGGCCCAAGTCTACATCCTCGTAATAGCCGCGGCCGAATATCGCGTCGAAGCCCCCCATTTGCTGGAAAACTTCACGTCTGATCAAAAATGCATAACCGCCAAGACGATGCGTCAGAATGTATCCGCCCGACTCACGCGGATACTGGTTGAGATTAAATTCGGCATAATAATTACCTCCTGGAATGATGGCCGCCAGCTGCGGATCAGCATCCAGCGCCGCATAGAGATCCGGGAGAAAATCTTCGCTTGCCAGGATATCTGAATTGAGTATTAATACGTAGGTTGCGTCGGAGCGACTGACCGCGTCGTTTACTGACCTGCCAAAACCCTGATTATGCGGCGCGTGATAGACATGAACGCATTTATACGGCAACCGATCGAGCATTTCGCGTGTTACATCACCGGAGGCGTCATCTTGAATATAAATATACCTTATCGATTGGCCAAGGGACGCAACAACGGAATCAATACAACGCCGTGTAAGTACGGCTGCATTATAGACGGGGACCACCACGTCGATGGATGGAACTGCTGATTTACTCATGCTGACTCAATAATTTTATCCGAACTCGAATCTTGTCGAGCCTACCATCACGCGAGTCCTCTATCCAATGAAGCAATTCAATCACGTATTATGATGAGCTTCTTGAGGCGCTTACAAAACTCGCTTGATGAGCGGAATTTATTTCACGCGCAGAGGCGTGAGGAGGAATTGGGCGCGGCCATTGCTGGCATGATGTGAGTTATCGAGACAAACATGTGCGCCCGCAATGAATACTACACAACGCGGATTGATAATGCAACGGTGACCGGTGTTTCAGTGGCAGTTGATGCCCGAGCCGAGATGGGGAGTTGGGCCGCTCACGGCCGAGGTTGGGGAAGGTGACCCACATGCTGGGCAAAATGATGATCTGAGTCTGAACAGGCCGCAGAAACAGGATTGATCAACAGAAAATCGCCCTGAGCCGCGAGCCGCACTAATCTCAGGAAAGTTGCCGTGATTTTGATCGCTTGGACGGCGATGGAGGCACGCTTAGCCTCGCCGGCGGTGCCTTGCAACGGTAATACACCTCCGTTGGCATCCATAGACCCAGGGTAACAACACCCGCCAAGTCATGCGCCAATGAGCGATAGATGATCACGTCATTGATGCCCTGGCCCTCGCATTCCGCCGAGAGAATCCGCGGGTCAAGCACCCATCCCCAGAAGTACGCGTGCATGGTCTTCTTGAGATACCCCTCGGTATGGCCCTTGGGCTTGATCGGATCGGAATCCGGCACCGTGATCTGAAAACTGGCACAGCCGGACAGAATCAGAAATCCGGCCATGCAGGCAGCAAGGCATGCGGAGCGGAGGCTACTGCGACTATTTATTGTCGTTGCGGCATTCATCGTGGTCTTCCCATATTATTTTGTACTGAGACTTCTCCCTTGTCTCTGATTCCGGTTCAATTGGACTCCAGATGATCAAGGATAAGCGGATATACGTCATCGACCGCGTTTTTACCAAAGATGCAGTCAATATGCCCATAGTTCGGAATGACATGGCGTTTGTAGAGTTTCTTGCCCCTGTCAGGATCGTTCGCTTCGCGCAGTGCGTTATAGGTTAATTCCGTACTTTTCGGCAGGAACGTCTCATTCTCGGCCCCATGGATGAACGTGATGGGAAGCGCGAGTCGATCGAAATGCCCCATGTACACTTCATCGCCATTTGCATTTACCAGGTGACCGGCGCGGGCGATGCGTGCGAGGTGATCGAACGAGCTCATGTTGGCGATGCCGAACATCTCATGCAACGCGTCGAATGTTGCCGTATTCAACTGGTCGTGCTCATACAGGACGCCATACATGAACATGATCCGCCTATCCACCGGGCTGCGGGAGCGCTCCTCGAATTCCACCGGATATAGTTTCAGTACCGCATTGAACAATTTATCTTGCCAGTCGGCATTACTATCCACGTATGCGTTAAGCGATGTGATGCCCAGGTTATCCAGAAGGTCCGGTAGATAGAGGCCCGTTTTCAGCTTGTTTATGCCGGTGACAACAGTGTGGGCGGCAATTTGTGACGCGACTACCGAGCGCACACCCTGCAAGCCCGCAAGCATTGCCATGAAGAATGTTGTCGAACCGAAGCAATGGACCACCATTTGCACGCTCGGCGCGCCGGCGAGTTGCCGTACTTTCGCAACAGCAGCGGGATAGTCGTGCAAAGCGATATCATCGCCGGTGAACTGGGTTTTGGCAGAAGCCAGATCGATACTCGCCCGAAAATCCAGTAGCCATACGTCATATCCATGGCCAAAAAGGAACTCGAGCAGATTGGTCTCGATGGTGTCAATGCTGAAAATCAGGCTGCTCACACCCAGCCCATGTGCGAGGATTACGGGGCCTTTATCGCCGCCGTGGTAGCGCGTAAGCTTCAGTGTCACGCCATCGTCAGTATTGAAAAAATGGACTTCAGGTTCACTCACACGCAACGGACGCTTTTTGCGCGGCGGGGCGCCGGGATCGAATACGCTATCGCGCGCAGCAATGCCGCCATATGTGTCGGCCAGGATCCCCGCAAAATATTTGGCAAACTTTGCCAGGGCCTTGAAACGAGCCATTGCGTCAGGTGCATTCAGTACGCGTATCGTGGCGATTTGCCTGGCAAAATCTACCGGCAGAATGTGGAGGATGCCCTTGCCCAGCACCGGTGCGGTATCGTCCGTGCCATCATATACTGTAATGTAAAGCGTCGTCGTGTCGGCCCAAATATCTAGCTCTTTTTCATCATGAACCTGCTTGAAGCCAAGGAAAAGGAAAGTTTTTCCAGACTCCGCTGTCATATTCATGCGATAGCTCATCTTATGCGCATTGACCTGGTCCGGGTCTATGGTCAGTAGTGAAAACTGGCCATTCGTGACCGTGAGCGGATGCTCCGATAGCACAGGGGCCGTAACGGTGCCAACCATGCGGGCCGGATGCTGATCGTCTGTCACAAGCAGGTCGACGTCATCCGCCGTGACCGTGAGCGTGAACTCGAATGGCGTGTTGTCCATGCGCCCCCGTTCCTCGGCACGAAGGTAGTCGTTCTTTTCCTCCACCGAGAAAAAACCGCGCATGGTTTCAGTAAATTGCACGCCAACGGCTGGCGGAGGGCCAGCCGGCCGCGGCACGGACGGCAGCTTGTAATCAATTTGCCAGCCATAATCCTTCGCAATCAGCGCGGCGCAGCGCTCGGCCACCGCCGAAATGGTCAATAACGGATTTACTCCCAGCGGCAGCGGGATCACCGATCCATCCGAAACATATAATCCTTTATGCGTGGCTGTGCCGTGCGTATCCGCGAACACCAGTCCACGCTCATTCACGACACCTTCCGTCGCGTCGTTAGCCAACACGCAGCCGCCGAGCGGATGCACCGTAATTAAATCGTGGCCGAACAGCTTGCTCCAGATAGGATTTGGCACTAACGTCCCGCCATTTGCCTGGGTGCATTCGCCGAGATTCTCGTTAATCTTCTTCAGGCCGGGCTGCTTTCCTGCCCCGGGCCACATCACACGCACGCGATCATCCTCCAGTTCCAGCCGTCCCGCGTTGTCGTCATGCGCCATCACGAGATATGTCTGGGTATTGCGGGTCGCGCCATGATAGGCGCCCAGCATGAGACTTCTATTCTCGTGCGCTTTCTCGCGGATTTTGTCGGCGATTCCGGTGTCAGTGTCTCTGCCGAGCGCTTTCGCGGCTGCGGAAAGCGCGGCCGGTATCAATGATGCCAATGCGCCGGGAATAGCGCCTTCTTCGATCACCATGCGATCCTGCAATATGGATTGCTCGCGCAGATCAATGATGCCGGTAATGCATGGCCCCACCGGATCGCGGCCTTCCGGATTCAGGGCGCCGCAGCCGATTCCATTGATGTGCGTGTCGCCGTTGTAGCCGAAAGCCATCACGTCCCCATTGGCCGTAAAGCGATCACCCAGCCGATCGGAAACCTTCAGCCCCTTTTCGCGCGAACGCAGCAGGATTTC
>JBDSSX010000407.1:0-8429 GCA_039928555.1 Nitrosospira sp.
TTATTGTGGGGTTGGCTAAAGGAGCAAATCAAATGAGTACTAAACAAACAGGACTTGCAGCTTTTACTCGAAAGCAAGTTATCACACAAAACGAGATGCCGACATTAATAGAAGAACCCCCAGCAACCGAGCGCAAACGCGGGAAGGGGGAAGTAGTTTCTTTGACGGTTCGTTTACCACGTGCAGATTGGGAGCGCCTCCATCAGTTGGCTGTTTCCGAAGGGACGAGTATTCAACAACTCGCCGTACGTGGCTTGTCGAAGGTTTTCGCTGATAAGGGCTTACCCGCCTTGCTGTCATGAATTACCGATGTTATGACGTCACGATGTCGTTCCGTAATGACGTCATTAAATCATTACTTACTGCTACATAAGACGATAATTATTCTGAATTATGAGAATTTACAACGGCGTAAATAATGAGGCGCGCGCCTCAAATTTATAGGACAATTGCCCATCGTGTCCACGCGTTAGGCAGCCCAATCAACCCTATTCAATGCAAGGAGCAGCTATGGCTCGCCCTAAGACCTCGCTCATAGTTTCAAACAGGCACCGCAATCTTATCGAAGATGCTCTAATGATCGAGCAAGACGATACGCAAAGAACCGATACGCGTGGCTACATGGCCTCTACGCTGGCACAAATCACTCTGCCACATAAACAACAAAAAACTCTTTACTACAGCCGGACAAACGGAAAAATTACTCTATCTGTACGCGGACATGAAGATTATGGCGTTCCTTTCGGTTCGTTGCCACGTACCATCCTAGCCTGGATGTGCACCGAAGCAGTCAGGACAAAAAGCCCAATTCTAAACCTCGGTAACTCAACAAGCGATTTTGTCAGAAACAAGCTACGAGTACATTACAATGGCGCTTACCTTGCACGTGTTAAAACGCAAGCACTAGCGTTATCCAGAGCCTTTATCAGTATTGATGGCAAAGACGGCGATATCAGAGCTTATGAGAATATTGTGATCACTTCCAAAGGTTTCGTTTTTTGGAACGATGCCAATCCGAACCAAACCGGCTTGTGGAATTCCAATCTGACGCTCACGGATGAATTTTTTCAAGCTGCCACAAAACACCCGATCCCGATAGATTTTCAGATCTACCATTCGCTAAGGCAATCGCCGATGGCTATGGACATCTACACCTGGTTAACCTACCGCATGTTCGTACTGCTCGTCTCTGGCCGCACTGAAGCGATGATTCCTTGGGCGGCTCTGATGCTCCAGCTCGGATCAAGTTACCCGAATACACCACGAGGTTTACGAAACTTCAAAACAAACTTTCTCATTCGGCTGAACGAAGTCACTTCCTACTGGATCGATGCCCGGGATCATATAGAACCCTTGTCTGAACATCTCAAGCTTACACCCTGCAAATTATTAGTGCCGCATACCGGCAATGCCAAACTATATCTTCCCTAGCAAAATACTTTATGTCTAAACGCTAGCAAGCCGTATTAATAAAGCCGTCAAGCTTTTTAACTAAGAGTTATTCATGTCTAATCACTAGCAGATTTATGTCTAAACACTAGCAAGCCTTCAATGTCTAATCACTAGCAAGCCGCATGAATAAAGGCTCTTGTCTATTCAAATGTAGTGATAAACGGATAAAAGAGGCCCAATGTCTAATCACTAGCAACATGTCTAATCACTAGCAAGCCGCATGAATAAAAGCTTTCCGCTATAAATAAAAGATATTTCTGGCGTAAAAAAGCAAATTCCCTCCCTTTTCTAACGTTAATCAACTTTAAACCATAATTGTGGATAATTAATTTATCCACGTCTAATCACTAGCAACATGTCTAATCACTAGCAAGCCGCATGAATAAGGGCTTTCAGGCATTATTTTTTAAGTTATTCATGTCTAATCACTAGCAGATTTATGTCTAAACACTAGCAAGCCTTCAATGTCTAATCACTAGCAAGCTGCATGAATAAAGGTTTTCAGCCTGGCATATAACTTGCTAACAAGTAGTTTACATGTATATACAGGTAGTTGAGCAGGGGTTATCCACAGATGGTCTTTTTCAAGAAACAATAATCTTTTTTATATAAGAAACCCGAAAACCCCTAAACCTACCGGACATCCATAGCGATAATGCCGTACCCCGACTTCAGAAGAAGTTCGCTACTGCATTTTCTGAAAAATACCATCCTTTCTAACCTACAACAGGATTTCAAAGTGTCGGATCCGTGTTATTTGAATGAGCGATGAATACCCCTCACTTTAGATAAAATTTGTCTATATCGTATGTTACAGTGGAAAGATATGGCCGAAGTCATTAGCTAATAGCTATTTGTTGACAGGGCCGTAGCATTAACCCTAAGCTGTAAGCACGAATGCCGGTTTTATGAACTAAAAACTCAAAATAACAAGATTAAGCCGCTCAACTCCATAAGTCTCGAATCATGTCGCGTTCCTTTTTTTACCACGAAATCTTCTTTACCAATATTCTCCGAATACTCGATGAGCGCGGTATGACAAACGACGAGCTATCCGAACGCTCTGGAATATCCGCTTCTTTTATCTCTGATCTGGCGCGAGGAAAGGCCAATCCTTCTCTACGCACTATGGAGGCCATTGCAGCGGCCTTGGATACCGCTTTGCCAGCTTTGCTTGAATCGACGGATCTGGATCGCGCGGCCCTGGACGAGCTGGCAGGCGGGAAAGCTAAAAGCAGCCTGCCAAAAGGGTACGAGCGCGTTACGGTGATTTTGACAAGCTTCGAAGCGTTTGTAGCCAAAGGCCAGGATGAAGCAAATCGTAAAAAAACTGCTTGAAATGAAGTCGGCAAAGAAAATCGCTTAAGCGCTTTCTTTTCCGGTTTATCTGAATTACCCCCTTGCATTAGCCACAATAACGAGATAATCTTCGTTTCCTTATGGAAACGATAAATAGTATTGCACAAATACTATTTTCGGTATATCGTATTTCCACGAACAAGAATAGTATTCCTTGCAAACTGGAAAACCCGATGAAAACAGCCGAAGACCTCTCCACCATCCGTAGCCGCGCCAAGATCAAGCTGGAACGAGAACTGGGTCCCGAGTTTCTGGGTGTGCTGTATGACCCCCGAACCATTGAGATCATGCTCAATGCCGACGGTAACCTGTGGCAGGAAAGATTGGGCGAGCCGATACGATGCATTGGCTCGATGCGCGGTACGCAAGCTCGGGGCATTGTTAATACGGTAGCCGGCTATCACGGGCGCGAACTCACCCGAAGCAGTCCAACCCTGGAATGCGAATTCCCTCTGGATGGCTCGCGTTTCGCGGGTCAGGTGCCGCCGGTGGTAAGTGAGGCCATATTCGCCATCCGTAAAAAGGCTGTCTCGGTGTTCACGCTCGATGATTACATCGCTGCCGGAATCATGACGGCAGCGCAATGCGAGTGCATCCAAGACGCGGTTGCCAGGCGTCGGGATATCCTCGTGATCGGGGGCACCGGCTCGGGCAAGACCACCCTGGTCAATGCCGTCATCGACCACATTGTCGCAATCGACCCTGATGTGCGCATCGTCATCATCGAGGACACCGGAGAAATTCAGTGCACCGCCAAAAATTACATCCAGTATCACACTTCCACTGAGGTCAGCATGACGCAGCTCTTGCGCACCACATTGCGCATGCGCCCCGACCGCATCATCGTGGGGGAAGTGCGCGGCCCGGAAGCGCTGGACTTGCTCATGGCCTGGAATACGGGCCATGAAGGCGGGGTGGCAACCTTGCATGCGAACGATGCCCGGTCCGGCCTATCGAGGCTGGCGATGCTGATCAGCATGCACCCGGATTCTCCCAAACCCATCGAGCCATTAATCGGCGATGCGGTCCACCTCATCGTGCATATTGCCCGCACCCCCGAAGGCCGCCGCATCGAGGAAATACTGGAAATTTCCGGTTTCGAGCATGGCCGTTATTTAACCCGGACTCTTGGACTAACAAAGGAGCAAGTCAATGCTTGAGCATGGCGTGAAGTCTCGAATAAACCGCCCCAACTGGATAACTTTCTGGCTGGTGCTCCTGATGCTGTGGGCGATTCTGCCGGACGTAGCAGTTGCCTCCGAAGGGGTAGGGGGCACTTTGCCGTACGAATCCTGGCTTATCAATTTGCGCAATTCCGTAACGGGACCGGTCGCCTTTACGCTATCGATGGTCGGGATCGTGGTGGCAGGCGGGGTGTTGGTAATGGGAGGCGATTTGAGCGGATTCTTTCGGACGTTGATCTTTATCGTGCTGGTCCTGGCATTGTTGGTCGGTGCGCAAAACATGATGTCGAATTTCTTTGGGCGCGGTGCGGAAATCGCAACGCTTGAGCTTGTGCATCCGGCCGGGCAGGGCGCGGTTGAGAAGGGGTAAGCCGTGGCGCTTCGCAGAATCCCCATTCGCCGGATCGGCAACCGCCACAGTCTGTTCATGGGCGGCGACCGGGAGCTGGTGATGCTCTCGGGCCTGCTGGCCTTCGCGCTGATCTTCAACGCCCAGGAAATCCGCGCCGCGGTCGTCGGGCTATTTTTATGGATTTGCGCGCTGTTTCTGCTGCGGCTGATGGCCAAATCCGATCCCAGGCTGCGTTCCGTCTACTTGCGCCACCGGCGCTATAAGGCGTATTACGCCGCGCGTGCCACCCCTTTCCGGGAAAACACGCGCACACAAGAGAGACAATATTCATGATCCCGATGGTGACTGTGCTGATAGCCGCTGTGGGCACCGTGTTTCTGGCGGTTTTGTTTTCCAGAATCCATGCCGTGAACGATGAGCGCAAACTGAAAAACCATCGCAAGACGGATGCGGGGCTGGCGGACTTGCTGATTTATGCGGCCATGGTGGACGATGGCGTGATTGTCGGCAAGAACGGCTCGTTCATGGCTGCCTGGACGTACCGGGGCGAAGACAACGCCAGCGCCACCGACGAGCAACGCAACCTCGTGTCGTTTCGCATCAATCAGGCGCTCTCCAATCTCGGCAACGGCTGGATGATGCACGTGGATGCGGTGCGTCGGCCGGCACCGCATTACCCGCAGCCGGGGCTATCGCACTTTCCCGATGCGGTGACCGCGGCCATGGACGAGGAACGGCGTCAATTGTTCGAAAGCATGGGAACCATGTACGAAGGTTACTTCGTGCTGACCCTGACCTGGTTTCCGGCTTCTCTGGCGCAACGTAAATTCGTCGAGCTGATGTTCGACGACGAGACCGAACCACCCGATCACAAAGCCCATACGCGAGCGCTGATCGAGCATTTCAAGCGCGAATGCGTGAGCGTTGAATCGCGCCTGTCGAGCGCGATGAAGCTGGAGCGATTGCGCGGCAAGCCCGTCATGGCGGAGAACGGACAGGAGACGACGCATGACGACTTTTTGCGCTGGCTGCAAGTTTGTGTGACGGGGATCAATCATCCGGTGCAACTCCCGCGTAACCCTATGTATCTGGATACGCTGATCGGGGGTCAGGAGCTGTGGGCCGGGGTGGTGCCCAAGATCGGGCGCAAATTCATCCAGGTGGTTGCCCTGGAAGGATTCCCGACCGAATCCTATCCGGGCATCCTGACTGCTTTAGCCGAATTGCCGAGCGATTACCGCTGGTCCAGCCGTTTCATCTTTATGGATGAACATGAAGCCATCGCCCATCTGGAAAAATTCCGAAAGAAGTGGCGGCAAAAGATCCGGGGCTTTTTCGACCAGGTGTTCAACACCCATATCGGCATCGTCGATCAGGATGCGATGTCGATGGTGGCGGATGCGGAAGCGGCCATGGCCGAAGTCAGCAGCGGCCTGGTGGCGCAAGGCTACTACACCAGTGTCGTGGTGCTGATGGATGAGGATCGCCCGACACTGGAGGCCTCAACGCGCGCCCTGGAGAAGGCCATCAATGCCCTGGGGTTTGCCGCCCGCATTGAGACCATCAACACCCTGGATGCATTCCTGGGGAGCCTGCCGGGTCATGGGGTGGAGAATGTGCGCCGCCCGTTGATGAATACGATGAATCTGGCCGATCTGCTGCCGACCAGCACCATCTGGACCGGGTTGAATGAAGCGCCGTGCCCGATGTATCCCCCGGCGGCACCCGCCCTGATGCACTGCATCACGCAGGGAGCCACGCCTTTCCGGCTGAACCTGCATGTACGCGATCTGGGGCATACCTTCATCTTTGGCCCGACCGGATCGGGCAAGTCCACCAAGCTAGGCGCCATCGCGGCACAGATACGGCGCTACCAGGGCATGTCGATGTATGTGTTCGACAAGGGCATGTCCATGTACCCGCTCGCCAAAGCCACCGGCGGCAAGCATTTCACCATCGCGGCCGACGAGGAAAAGCTCGCCTTCTGCCCCTTGCAGTTTCTGGAGTCGCGGGGGGACCGCGCCTGGGCGATGGAATGGATCGATGCATTGCTGGCCCTGAACGGACTCGCCACCACCCCCAACCAGCGCAACGAGATAGGTCTTGCGATCACGAACATGCGGGATAACGGGGCCAGAACGCTATCCGAGTTCTATACGACGATACAGGATGAGGCGGTGCGCGAAGCGCTCAAGATTTACACCATCGAGGGCGGCATGGGGTATCTGCTCGATGCCGAAGAGGACGGCTTGAGCTTGTCCGATTTCACTGTGTTCGAAATCGAGGAACTGATGAACCTGGGCGACAAGTATGCGCTCCCCGTTCTGCTTTATCTCTTCCGGCGCATCGAGTTGTCATTGAAGGGCCAACCGGCCATCATCATCCTGGATGAAGCCTGGGTCATGCTGGGGCATCCGGTATTCCGCGCCAAGATCCGTGAATGGTTGAAGGTGCTGCGCAAGGCGAACTGCATGGTGCTGATGGCCACCCAAAGCCTGTCGGATGCGGCCAATTCCGGGATTCTGGATGTGATCGTGGAATCGACCGCGACCAAAATCTTCCTGCCCAATGTGTATGCCCGCGACGAGGATGCGGCCGCCCTGTACCGGCGCATGGGGCTGAACAACCGGCAGATAGAAATACTCGCCACCGCCGTGCAGAAAAAGCACTACTACTACGTCTCGGAAATGGGCCGGCGCTTGTACGACCTGGCACTGGGGCCGCTGGCGCTGGCGTTTGTGGGCAGCACCGACAAGGATTCCATTGCCGTCATTAAAGGGCTCGAAGCCAAATACGGCGATGGCTGGGTGCAAGAATGGCTGGCGCTGCGCGGGCTTGACCTTAACGACTATGGAGTCACAGCATGAGCATGAGTAGGGAAAACCTGAGCGCGACGTTAAAATCCCTAGTCTTCAAGCGCCCGGTGAATGGAGACGAGCGGCAAGCCGCTGCGGCAATGACCGATGGAAGGCGGGCGGGGGAGGGCGATAACCCGTATCTCGCGGCACGGCGCACCTGGAACGAGCATGTAGGCGATCAGGTGGCCGCACGCCAGACCTGGCAGATGCTGGGCCTGCTCTGCCTCCTGATCGCGCTCGCCGGGGTCGGGGGCATGATCCATATCGGCAGCCAGGCCAAATTCATTCCTTACGTGGTGGAAGTGGACAAACTGGGCCAGACCATCGCGGTGGCGCCCCTGGACCGGGCCAAAGGCGTGGATCAGCGCGTGATCCATGCCGCGATGGCGTCATTCATCCAGTCCGCCAGGATGGTCACGCCGGATGTCGCATTGCAGCGCAAGGCCATCTTCGGGGTCTACGCCATGCTCGCAGCCGATGATCCGGCCGCGGGCAAAATGAACGAATTCCTGAACGGCAGGCCGGAGTCCAACCCTTTCAAGCGCGCGGAAAAGGAAACGGTCAGTACCGAAATCATTTCGGTGCTCGCGCAAACGCCCGATACCTGGCAAGTGGACTGGACGGAAACGGTGCGTGACCGGCAAGGATTCGTGAAGAGCCCGCCTTACCGCATGCGCGCGCTGGTGACCATGTACGTGACGGAGCCCGCGCCCGAAATCAACGAGGAACAGATCCGCAATAACCCGCTCGGCATTCATGTGAGCGATTTCGCCTGGTCCAAACAAATCTGAGGTTCCCATGAAAAAACTCACTGTCCTAGCGATTGCCGGCCTGCCTTTGATGGCGGTGGCCGCCTCCAATAACCTGCCGGGGCCGGTCAGCCCGGATCCCGGCACCATCGGTGCCGCGCAATCCAGGATACTGACGCCTGCGCCCACACCTGCTAAAGCACCTTCAGCATTCCCGCCGCTACCCATCGCGCGGGTATCCGATGCCGCCTTGTCCGCCGCCCCGCCTGCCGCTGAGCCGCCCGCGACCCTTTACTTCAGCAATCCGGAGCTAAAGCTCACGCCCCAGGAACGTGAAGCGCTCGCTATCGCCAAAAAATGGAAAGCGGGCAATTCCACGCAAGGCATCAAACCCGTGGCAGGGGCGGACGGTACCGTGCGTTACCTGTATGGGGCCACCCAGCCGAGCATCATTTGCGCCGTGCTGCAGGTGTGC
>JBDSSX010000408.1:0-2864 GCA_039928555.1 Nitrosospira sp.
ACTCGCGCGCCGCGAGGCTGGATATTCTCTATTTGAATCATACCGCTGTGTTCCTCGACTATTTTTTTAACAATGGGTAGTCCGAGTCCCGTGCCCTTGGCTTTAGTGGTAACGTAGGGTTCGAACACTTGAGCCTTGACTTGTTCGGGGAATCCCATACCGTTATCACTTACGCTAAACCGTACTCCGCCGGACACAATTTCGGTTCGCACCATGATAGCGGGTTCCGGGATGCCTATCAGTGTATCCTGAGCATTTTGCAAGAGATTGTGAATAATCTGGCGTAACCGTGCGGAATCCCCTCTTACTGTCGGCAGATCTGACGCCAGGGCCAAATAAATGTGTGGTTGGGGATTTCCAGGTGCCGCCAGGCTTGCGGCCTCATATAATGCAAGCACTTCCCGCACCAGGCTGTTGAAATCCAGTACATGAAATTCCAGCTCGGGCGCGCGCGCATACTCGCTGAATTCATTGACCATTTTTTTAAGTGCTTCCACCTGATTGACGATAGTTTCAGTGGAGCGCCGCAAGATATTTGCATCCTGCGTACTCAACTTCTCAGCGAGCTTGTGTTGCATGCGCTCAGCGGAAAGCTGTATCGGCGTTAGCGGATTCTTGATTTCGTGGGCCAGGCGCCGCGCCACCTCACCCCACGCGGCGGTACGCTGAGCCTGCAATAAGCCGGTAATGTCATCAAACACCACGACACCGCCGCCGCCTGATAAGTGCGGCAGACGTGTCCCGCGAAGCAGCAATACCTGGCTGGTACCGCCTCTCAAGCGTTCCACCTGACACTGCCATTCGCCGCTTTTCCCCGAATGAAATCCTTCAAGGATTTCGGTCTTGAAAGAGTTAAGTTGAGGGTCGCGCACCGCACATTCTTCTATGGTTAGCCCCTGGAGGCCCGTCAGTGGAACCTTCAGAATTTGCTCCGCGCTAAGATTAGCGGTACGCATACGTAAGCTTTCGTCAAATACCAGAACACCGGATGAAAGGTTGGCCAGTATGTTTTCCAGATAAGCCCTGGCGCTTTCCACCTCCTGCTGGTTGCGCTGGGCTGTCATGCGAGCTTCCTCCAGCTGCTGAGTCATGAGATTAAATGATTCGGTCAGCACGCCCAGTTCATCCCGGCTTTGGACCGGATGACGTCTGCTGAAGTCGCCTTGTGCTACCGCGCGGGTACCTTCGGCCAGCATACCCAACGGCGCGCTTAGCCGCTCACTGATAAGGAACGCCGCGGCCAGAGCGGAAAAAAGCGAAAGCAGCAGCGCGAGTGTGAGCGTCACGCCGTACAGCCCCTTCAGTCCTTCGCGCGATAGCAGTAATTCCTGATAGTCGCGATACGCCGCCTGCACGATTTCCGCATCTTCGGTTAGCTGTTTTGGTACCGGTTGCAATAGTTGCAATAGCCAGGCATCTTTTTCCATCCTCGTCGCATCGATTGGCACCACCACCCTAAGATATAAACCTTTACCGGGAATAGACTCGACCGCGCTGTAAGTCTTTTCCGTTCTTGCCTGTCGCATGACCGCCGCACTTAGGGTTTCCGGAAATAACCCTTTATCATGTACGCCAGAAAACACGATTATCTCGCCGTTCTGATCAAACAGCGCGGCTTCCTGTATCTGTGATTGATTCAGCAGCTGATCCAGTGCCGCTAGTGGCGGGGCGGATTCCTCGGATAGCGTAAGCGCGGCGGCCTGAGCTTTGTTGCGTAGCTCTACCAGTAAGTTGTCGAGGATGGTGCGCCCCAGATTCAATCCTCCTTCGAGCGCCCGATCCACTTTGACATCAAACCAGGATTCGATACTTTTCCCGAGGAATTGCACAGAGACGCCATACACCAGCGCACCCGGCAGAATCGCCATCATCGAGAAGATCAGCAACAGGCGCAGCGCTAGCCTGGAACCGAATACGCCAGCCTTGAGCCTGCGCCTGAGTCGCCATAGCAAATATCCCACCACTGCCATGAGAAGCAGCACGAAGCCGACATTGACCCGGATCAGAAGCCTATATTTACGTTCAAAGAGTCCCGTGTCGGCACCCGCGGTGGCGAGCAGAAACAGCATGACCGCACCTAGCCCCGCACCAATGATGATGACGTACTTCACGGCCGGGTACTATCTTGAAGCTTTGGCAACGGCAATTTTGTGCCCCACCGTAGTATGCCGGTGCTGAAATCCCACTCCCTGGAGCCAAGCGTTTCCACCTGAAACGGTTTAGGCAATGCCGATATGTCAAGTCGCATCCGCAGTTCCACCGTGTATTCCATATCCGGTTTTAGCTCGGAACTTGCGATAATTGGACGGTCGCGCACCCGGCTAAGCGCCTGTAATGCTTCCTTGAGTGTGCCAAAGTTCTGCGACAGCGTCCCGCGACTCAACCGGTATTGACGGGTAAGCGCGTAATAGCTCAATCCCTCCCGCACCCTGCTCTGCGCAACTCTTTCATCCAGCCAGTACCATCGGAAACTCACCAGGTTGAGTTCGGTGACGAAGTAAAGCACGATGCCTTTTTCGAGTGCACGTTCCAACTTTGGGTTGAGCGCGATCTCGAAATCGGCGTCAAACTGATAACCTTCGTCTGTCGGGTTTATCACGATGGATTTTATCTGTATGCCCTCCGCATAGACAGCGGTGCTCAGCGGCAGCGTCAGGCTTAGCAGGATGGTTGCGGCCGCCTGCAACACTCGCACGAAGGAATCAGGCTTTGTGCAGCAGCGCATAAAAGAAACCGTCATGATGAGAATTTGGCAACAGTTGCCCATCGATTGTATTAACCTGGGAAAGAGGCAGCAGACTGGCGTCTGAATGATGGCGCAGAAACTTTTCCACTTGCAGCTTATTTTCTTCGGCGAATACCGA
>JBDSSX010000409.1:0-1554 GCA_039928555.1 Nitrosospira sp.
CCCCGGCCCGGAGGGCAAGCATGCCCGCACCCGCGCAAGATCACCGGCCGATTGCACAAACGACACGCCGACCCACTCAATCTCTTGCGCCACCGCGAATGCAAGATGACGCCGGTCGTCATCGGTAGGCACCAGTTCGCTCAGAATTGATTCGGGAACGTTGATCCCGGAGCCGGAGCGCACGGTGCCGCCGATGATCACTTCGCACTGGACGCTGGCGGCGGTCGTCGTTCTGACGCACAGCTCGATCGAGCCATCGGCCAGAAACACCGACTCTCCCGCACGGAGCGCGTGAAGCAATTCCGAGTCTCGCACTGGCAAAAGACTGTTACGCTCGTCCGCATCGCCGCCCTCCTCCGCGATGCCACCCTCGGCAGCCAGCCTGACTATCGCCCCTTCGGCCAGCTTGCGAAAATCATCCGACAGATCGCCAATACGGAATTTCGGACCCGGCAGATCCATGAGAATAGCCACCGGCTGACCGAGCGCTTGCGCTGCGTTACGCACCCGCTCAATGCGCCGCGCATGATCGGCATGATCGCCGTGCGACGCATTCACGCGCGCAACATCCATGCCGCACTCGATCAGTTGCTCGATAACGCCGGGATGGTCCGTCGCCGGGCCCAGCGTACATACGATCTTGGTTCGCTGCCAGTTGTGGGGAGTCATATTGCTATTGTGTCTCTATATATAATTCAGCGGATTTCAGATATCGTTGCCTTTACTGGTTCAAACAAGGAGACACCATGCCCAAACTGACGGACTACGTCAAGATGGCGGCAGAGGAGTATCTGCAAGCAACGGGAAATACTGAACTCAATGCTCACTGGATAGCCGAATTCTTTCAGGACTGTGGTGTGCAGGATGCTTATCCCCGGCAGGATCTGGTCGCGTTCGCGGAAATGGTGCAGAAGGAGTTGACTAAAAACGAAGAGCGAGCTACCAAAAAAATGCGTCTTCTACTAAACAAGGCCATCTGCGGAATAAAGCTTCCTCGCAAATCTTAGGAAAGCCTACTAACCGGTTTTAGGAACTTTCGGGCAGGGATCCCTGTTATTTTCTAACGGGTTGGCGGAACATTGTCCGATCCTGCATCGCCGAATGAATTTCGTCCGCCATTTGACCGGAGCAGGAACGCGGAACCAAAGCTTATTCTCTTCATACCTGTAAGATTTTACAGGTATTCGTACACGTAGTTCTCCTATCTAATGCCTCTTATTGTTAACTGACGATAAAGGGAGCCCATTGGGAATACAAATACCACTTGCGCAATACTGGTTAAGCGCAACTGCTTAACCCATATGTACCAGATCGTCGAACGGACTTCACTACTAATAAGCTGACGGTATTCGAGTCGAGTTCGATTCATTTAGCCGGGATGTTTTATAAACTCGCGCAATGATCGCGTGAGCCTTTGGCTGGTTGAGCCAATTCATGAAATATGCCGGTTAGCTCATAAGGAGAATAACAAATGAGAAACGGATTTGCATTCTGGATCGGCAGCATGGCGTTCACGTCCGCTATGCTCGCGCCGCCGCCTTCATCCGCGGCGGC